>PDSD01000035.1 GCA_002748325.1 Arachnia propionica
ATCCGTTCCCGCTTTATCGACTTTTTTGCGGCACGAGACCACACAGTCGTGCCGAGTTCATCCCTGCTCTACCACGATCCGACGCTGCTGTTCGTTAACGCCGGCATGGTGCCGTTCAAGCCCTATTTCATGGGGGAGGAGCCGTCACCTTACGAGCGAGCCGTGTCGTGCCAAAAATGCATCCGCACGTTAGACATCGACGAGGTGGGAAAGACCACCCGGCACGGCACGTTCTTTCAGATGAACGGCAACTTTGCCTTCGCCGACTACTTCAAGGCCGAGGCGATCAGCTACGCCTGGGATCTGGTGACAGGTGATCTCGACCATGGCGGCTGGGGCTTCAACCCAGACCTGGTCTGGGTGACCGCACTCGAAGGCGACCAAGAGACCATAGACCTGTGGCGCAAGGTGGGCGTGAAGCCCGAGCGGATTCAACAGCGCGGGCTGGCCGACAACTATTGGCACATGGGGGTGCCCGGTCCCGGCGGGCCCTGCTCCGAGATCTACATTGATCGTGGGCCCGAGTTCGGCCCGGACGGTGGGCCTATCGTCGATGAGGACCGGTTCCTGGAGATCTGGAACCTGGTGTTCCAGACAGAGGAACTGGCTGCGGTGCGCGCAAAGGACGATTTCGATGTCTCCCGGCCGCTGGACAGCCAGAACATCGACACCGGCAATGGACTGGAGCGCACCGCACTGCTGCTGCAGGGCGTAAATAACATGTACGAGACCGATGAGGTGTTCCCGGTCATCGCTAAGGCCGCGGAGCTCACGGGCCGCCGCTACGGTGCCGATCCGGTAGACGACGTTCGGTTCCGGGTGGTCGCGGATCACATCAGGTCGTCGCTGATGGTAATGACCGACGGGGTGACTCCAGGTAATGAGGGCCGCGGTTACGTGCTGCGCCGCCTGCTGCGCCGTTCCATCCGGGCAATGCGGTTGCTGGGCATGGATGCGCCGGTACTCGGCGAACTGCTGCCGGTGAGCCGGGATGTGATGCGTTCGTCCTACCCGGAGATCGATACTGAGTGGGAGCGGATCAGCCAGGCTGCTGCGGCTGAAGAGGACACTTTCCGCCGCACGCTACAGTCGGGCACCGCAATCTTCGACGTGGCGGTAGCAAAGGCGAAAGAAAGCAAGTCATCGGTGCTGCCGGGGGCACAAGCCTTCCAGCTACACGACACCTACGGCTTCCCGATCGACCTGACGCTGGAGATGGCCGCCGAACAGGGCCTGCAGGTTGACCGCGCCGCGTTCGACTCGCTCATGCAGGAGCAGCGAGACCGAGCCCGCGCCGACGCCAAAGCCAAGAAGGGCCACGCTGCCACCACCGAGGTTTACCGGCAGCTGCGCGAATCCGGCGAGACCCCGTTCCTGGGTTACACCGATCTGAACCTGGAGACCAAGATCGTCGGCATCATCGCTGACGGCGAGTTGGTCGACCGCGCCAGCGACGGTGCCGAGGTTGAGCTGGTGCTGGCGCAGACGCCGTTCTACGCCGAGGCTGGCGGCCAAGACAGCGATTCCGGCTTGATTCTTGGCGACGGTTTCACTGGCCAGGTCGAGGACGTGCAGTACGCGGTTCCCGGCCTGATCTCGCACCGGATCAAGGTGCTGGGGGAGATCGGGGTCGGCTCCACGGTGCAGGCGCAGGTGGACGCCAAGGCTCGACATGCCTCCGCCCAGGCGCACACTGCGACCCACGTCATCCATGCCGCGCTGCGGGAGATCATCGGCCACACTGCCACCCAGGCCGGGTCGTACAACAAGCCGGGCTACCTGCGGTTTGACTATCAGGCCAACCAGGGTATGTCGGAGCAGCTGCGCCAGGAGGTCGAGGGACGCGCCAACCAGGCGATCCGCGATGGCTTCGAGGTCAGCGAGTCGATCATGCCGCTGGCCGATGCTAAAGCCATGGGTGCCATGGCAATGTTCGGTGAGAAGTACCCAGAGATGGTGCGGGTGGTTGAGTTCGCCGGGCCGTGGTCGCGGGAGCTGTGCGGCGGCACCCACGTGGCTAACACCGTCGAAATTGGCCTGCTGAACCTGCTAACCGAGCAGTCCATCGGTTCTGGGGTTCGCCGGGTCGAGGCGCTGGTGTCCGCGGATGCCTTCGCCCGGTTCGCGGCTGAACGCGCACTAGTGCGGACCGTCACCGAGAGCCTGCGGGTACCACCCGAGCAGCTCGCCGAACGTGTCGACAAGCTACTTGCCCAACTCAAGAGCGCCGAGAAGCAGATCGCCGACCTGAAGCAGTCGATGCGGCAGGCCGAGGCCGCTGCGCTGATCGCTTCGGCTCGCGATGTCGCCGGTGTTTCGGTACTGGCCCTACACAAGCCGGAGCTGGCGGCCGGGGAACTGCGAGCGCTGGCCACGGATCTGCGTGACCGGCTAGCCGCTGACCGACCCGGAGTCGTCGCTTTGATCGGCGGCACCGAGCCTAAACTGGCTGTCGTGGCGGCTACCAACGAGCTCGCGCGGGAACGTGGCATACGCGCCGGGGACCTGATCGCAACAGCCGTTGTGCCCTTGGGTGGCCGCGGCGGTGGCAAACCAGATCTGGCACAGGGCGGTGGGTCGAATGGTGCAGGCATTCAGGCCTGCCTTGATGCCGTGGTCGAGGCAGTAAGTGACCGTGCCTGAAATCAACCATGCCGCGTTGCTCGGCGTCGACTGGGGCAAAGCCCGCTTGGGCGTGGCAGTCTCACCAGCTGGTACTTCGCTGGCTTTCCCGGTGGAGACCGTAGCCGCCGGGCCAGCAGCCCTGGAGCGACTCAAGGATCTGGTCACCGAGCTGAACATCGGGCTGTGTTTTGTCGGTCTGCCGTTGGACTTGGCCGGTAGCTTGGGTCTTGCGGCACGAGATGTTAGCGCGCATGCCAGCCAATTGGCGGCCACGATCGCGCCAGTGTCGGTTCGGCTGGTTGACGAGCGCCTGAGCACTGCTGGGGCGGTGCGCGGCCTGCAGGCAGCAGGGCGTAGCGCCAGGCAACAACGTAGCGTCGTGGATCAAGCGGCGGCAGTGGACATCTTGCAGCGGGTGTTGGATGCTGGCTTTCGCGACGGCAGCCTGGTTGGGGAATTGGTGAAGGTGGAGGAACTGTGAGCGCAAAGTTTGTCAAACAAAGCAACCAGTGGAATTGGCAGAAGATCGGGTACCACGCCCGCAGCGCTTTCGCGGTGCTGCTCTCGCTGGCTGTGCTGATTGGCGGCTCCCTTTTCGTCTATGGCCAGGCCACGGAGCTGTGGAGCAGCGTTCGCACCATCAACGACTACGAGGGCGAAGGCAAGCTGCAGGTCGAGGTGATCATTCCCCGGGGCGCCTCGGCGAATCAGATCGGTGGCATCTTGGCCGAAGCTGGGGTAATCAAGTCGGTTCGGGTCTTTAGAGACGAGGCCCGCCGGGATCCACATTTTGCCGATATTCAAGCTGGCCGCTACCGCCTCAAGACCGAGTTACCGGTGAAAACGGCGATAGCGATGCTGCTAGATCCGGCTAACCGGATTATTCGCAAGATCACGCTCGCTGAAGGGTTGACGCTAAACCAAGAATTCGACGCGATTGCCAAAAAGTTTGATGTAAAGCCAGAAGACCTGAAGGCAGAGCTCGCCGCGGCCAAGTTGCCGGTGCCGGAGTGGGCCGGTGATGTCCGGGAAGGCCTGCTGTTCCCGGAAACATATGCAGTGTTGGAACCCCTTGATGCCAAGGATCTGTTCGTCCGGCAGGTGAACCAGTTCAACAAGGTGGCCAAGAAGATCGATTTGGCCGGTAAAGCCAAAGCGCTGGGCATGGATCCGCTGGAAGTGCTGGTCGTTGCCTCCATTGTGGAACGCGAGGCGGTGCGGGCTGAGGACCGGCCCATGGTCGCCGCGGTCATCTACAACCGGCTGGAAGCTGGCATGAAGCTCGAGATGGACTCGACGGTGCACTACGCCATCGGCAAGTTCGACAAGATCACTACCACCGAGGAGCAGCGCAAGACGGACTCGGTCTACAACACCTACCGGATCGAGGGCCTGCCGCCAGCGCCGATTTGTAATCCTGGACAGGCTGCGCTTGAGGCCGCCCTCAACCCCAGTGATACCAAGGCCAAGTACTTCGTGACGGTAAACCCCGACACCGGCGAGACCAGGTTCGCGGAGAAACTCAAGGAGCACGAGGAGAACGTCAAGCTGTTCCAGCAGTGGTGCAGCGCGAACGAGGGGCGCTGCAGCTGATGCGCTGCGCCGTCATCGGGTCGCCGGTGGCACACTCACTGTCACCGGCGCTTCACCGGGACGGTTATCGCCGCCACGGCCTGGAGTGGCGCTACGAGGCCATCGAGTTGGCTGACGATGAGGTAAGCGACTTCGTGGCGGCCTGCGCCAGCGGCGGCGATTGGGCAGGGCTAAGTGTCACCGCACCGCACAAACAGCGAGCCGCGACGCTGGGCGACCCGGATCACCTTGTGCGCTTACTGCAGGTGGCCAACACCATCACCTTTCACCCAGAGGCCAAGGTGCATAACACTGACGTGTCAGGTTTTCTGCGGGCCTGGCATCACCACGGCCTGAAACCACCAAAGCGGGCGGTGATTCTCGGCAATGGCGCCACCGCCCGCTCGGTATTGGTCGCGCTAGCTGGCCTCAACGTGACCGCTGTGACGGTCCTGGCAAGACGTGCCAGCAGCGAACTGGTGCAGCTGGGGGCAACCCTCGGCGTCACGGTAACCTGCGACGAACTCGACGCCGACCCGGCTGAGGTAAGTGTCGTGGTTAACACCATCCCGGCGGCTGCGACCGAGCCGATTGCGCTGCGGCTAGTGGCACAGGCGAAGGTGGTTTTTGACGTGCTCTACGATCCGTGGCCGACGCCGCTAGCCAGCGCCGCCCAGCAATTGGGTCGGCCTTGCCTGAGTGGCATAGATCTATTGGCAGGGCAGGCAGTGGATCAGTTTCAGCTCTTCACTGGTCTACCATTGGCGTTCGCCGATGCGCGCCGAAGTGCGGTTGCCGAGCTTGCGCGACGCGGGAACGTGACACAATAGCGGCCATGCTCAGGTATCTCACCGCAGGTGAATCGCACGGCAAAGCGCTAGTGGCCACCCTGGATGGGCTGCCCGCACACGTGCGGATTACCGAGGCCGAGATCGCCGCGGCCCTGGCCCGGCGCCGCTTGGGGGCTGGGCGGGGCGCCCGGATGAAGTTTGAGGCCGACGAACTACAGCTGCTGGCTGGGTTCCGGCACGGCGAGACCTTGGGGTCGCCGATAGCCATCGAAATCGCCAACAGCGAATGGGCAAAATGGGCTCAGGTGATGGCTCCCGGCGAAATGGCCGCCGAGCAGCTGGCAGGCCTGGCCAGAAATGCGCCGCTGACCCGGCCGCGCCCCGGCCACGCTGATCTCGCGGGGATGCAAAAGTATGACTGGGGCGAGGCTCGCCCGATTCTCGAGCGCGCATCTGCCCGGGAAACCGCCGCCCGGGTGGCGCTGGGCGCGGTGGCGCAGGCATTCCTCCGGCAAGCCGCGGGTATCGAGGTGTTGAGCCACGTCGTGGCTATTGGCCCGGTGGCCAGCGAGGCAGCCGAGTTGCCGACGATCGCTGATGTGCCCGGCCTCGACGCTGACCCGGTGCGCTGCTTTGATGCCGCGGCCTCGGCCCGAATGCAGGCCGAAATCGAGGCTTGTCACGCCGCAGCAGACACCATCGGCGGCATCGTGGAGGTACTGGCCTACGGGCTGCCGCCGGGGATCGGCTCGCACGTTCAGGCCGATCGGCGCCTGGATGCCCGGCTGGCCGGGGCGCTGATGGGTATTCAGGCCATCAAGGGGGTGGAGTTCGGCGACGGCTTCGCCCTGGCCCGAACCCGCGGTTCGCAGGCGCACGACGAGATCGTGCCGGGGCCGAAGCGGCTCAGCCAACACGCCGGGGGAGTCGAGGGTGGCATGTCGACCGGCGAGGTGCTGCGGGTGCGGGCGGCGATGAAGCCGATTGCTACCGTCCCGGCGGCGCTGCATACCATCGACGTGACTACCGGCGAGGCTGCCGCCGCCCACCATCAGCGCAGCGATGTCTGCGCGGTTCCGGCTGCCGGAGTGGTGGCGGAGGCAATGGTCGCCTTGGTCGTCGCGGAGTTGTTCTTGGAGAAGTTTGGCGGCGACTCGGTCGCCGAGTGCCAGCGGAACCTGGCTGCCTACCGGGAGCGGTTGCGGGAGCGCTCGCTGTGAGCATCGTGTTGGTCGGGGCCCCCGGCAGCGGCAAGACGACCGTCGGGGCGCTGCTGGCTGCCCAACTCGGCAAGGAATTCATTGATGTCGACACCCGGATCGAGCAGGTTGTCGGTAAGCCGATCGCCGAGATCTTCGCCGATGACGGCGAGCCCTGGTTCCGGGAACTAGAGACCGCCGCCACCTTGGAGCTGATCGCCCAGGACGCTGTGGTGGCCACGGGTGGCGGCGCGGTGACCAGCGAACAGCTCCGGGCCGCATTCGAGCCGCACCAGGTGGTGTGGTTGCAGGCATCCATCCAGCAGGCCACGCGCAGGATTGGCATGAACCGGGTACGCCCGTTGCTGCTCGGCAATGTTCGGGCCCGGCTGGTGAGCCTGCTGCGGGAACGCGCACCGCTGTATGACAGCGTTTGCGACGTTGCCGTCGATACCGATAACAAGTCGCCGCAGCAGGTCGCCGATGCGGTGCAAGAAGCGTTGGGACAACTATGATCATTCCGGTTCGCACGGCTTGTCCGTATCAGGTTCTTATCGGCCCTGGTGTCCTGGCGAAGCTGCCAGCGGTTACGGCCGAATCACTGCGGGTAGCGCTGATTTATCCGAGTAGACAGCCACAGCTGGCGGATCGAGTGGAATCACTGCTGGCAAACCATCAGGTGCTGTTGCTGCCGGTCCCAGACGGCGAGTCCGCCAAAACCGCCGACGTGCTCGCACACTGCTGGCGCGCACTCGCGGCCGCGGGTTTCACCCGCAGCGACATGGTAGTGGGCATCGGGGGAGGCACCACCACCGATCTCGCAGGTTTTGTCGCAGCCACCTGGCTCCGCGGCATCCGCTACGTCTCGATCCCGACGACCGTGCTGGCGATGGTTGACGCCTCGGTGGGAGGCAAAACCGGCATCAACCTCTCGGCGGGCAAGAACCTGGTGGGCGCGTTCTACGAGCCGGCCGCAGTTTTTTGCGACATTGAGCTACTGGCCGGACTACCCGACACGGAGGTGCGGGCAGGACTGGCTGAGGTGATCAAGACCGGGTTCATCAAGGACCCCCAGATCCTGCAGCTGGCCCGCAGCGAGTCGACGGCGTTCGCTACCCCAGGCAGCGACGTCTTCACCGAGGCCGCCAGCCGGGCAATCAAAGTAAAAGCCGAGGTGGTCGCCGCCGACCTCACCGAGCGAACCTCCCTTGGCAGCGATGTCGGCCGGGAAGCGCTCAACTATGGCCACACCCTGGGCCACGCCATCGAGGCCCACGCCAGCTACGAGCTGCGGCACGGCGAGGCGATCAGCATCGGCATGTGCTGGATTGCCGAGGTTTCCCGCCGACTGCTTGGCCTAGCCGATGACGTGGCTCAGGACCATCGGGAGTTGCTGGGTGGGCTAGGGCTGCCGACCAGCTACGAGCCGACCGCGTTCCCGCCGTTGCGGGAACTGATGAGCCTGGACAAGAAATCCCGCGGCAGCCAGCTGCGGCTGGTGGGCCTAAGCCAGCTCGGCGCACCCCAGATACTGCTGGACCCACCGGAGCAAGTATTGGCTGAGTGCTACGCCGCGCTGCACTAGCCGCGCTTTGGCGCTGGCAGGGCGCCATTGGGTAGGATCGCTGCGTGGCTTCTACGAACGATCTAAAAAACGGTATGGTGCTGGACCTTGACGGCCAGCTTTGGCAAGTGCTGTGGTTTCAGCACCACAAACCCGGCAAGGGCAACACGGTGGTGCGCACCAAGCTTAAGCACGTGCTGACAGGCAAGATTGTCGACAAAACCTTTAACTCCGACACCAAGGTCGACACCGCGACCGTTGACCGTCGCGACATGCAGTACCTCTACATCGACGGCGGCGACTACGTGTTCATGGACAACACCACCTTCGATCAGCTCTACGTACCTGCGGAGATCGTGGGCGAGGCCAAGGACTACATGCTGGAAAACCAGAACGCGACGGTGGCCACCCACGAAGGCAACCCGCTGTTCATCGAGTTGCCCGCATCCGTGGAACTCGAAGTGACCTACACCGAGCCCGGCCTGCAAGGCGACCGTTCCACCGGCGGCACGAAGCCAGCCGAGTTGGAGACCGGCAAGAAGATTCAGGTGCCGCTATTCATCACCACCGGCGAGAAGGTGAAGGTCGACACCCGTGACGGCTCGTACTTGGGCCGCGTCAGTGGCTGAGACCCCCCGGTACGGGCAGCAAACCAAGGCCCGCAAAGCCGCGCTGGACGTGTTGTACTCCGCGGAGTTGCGCGACCTGGGCAGCAGCGAGGTGCTTGAGTTCACCCAAACCCAGTCGGGCGCCCAGGCCCGTGAGTTGACCCGCGCGATCATCGACGGGGTGGCCGCTAACCGCCGTGAGATCGACCAGCGCATCACCGCCGCACTTTCGGCCAAGTGGACGCTACAGCGGATGCCAGCGATTGATCGTAATCTCGCCCGGATCGCGGTCTGGGAACTGCACTACACTGACACCCCAGCAGGCGTCGTGATAGCTGAGGCAGTGAAGCTCGCCGGTGATCTTTCCACCGACGAATCCTCGGCCTTCCTCAATGGCCTGCTGGTGGCAGTCCGGGAGGATGCCGCCAACCACGACTGACAGGAGCGAGATGACCGCAGCGTTGCTAGTGCTGGAAGACGGGCGCGCTTTTCGTGGTGAGTCGCTCGGGGCCGAAGGGGAGAGCTTCGGCGAAATCGTGTTTTCGACCGGCATGACCGGCTACCAAGAGACCCTGACTGACCCCAGCTATTTCGGCCAGATCGTCGTCGCCACCGCGCCACACATCGGCAACACCGGCTGGGTGGCCGAAGACAGCGAATCGAGCCAAATCTGGGTCGCCGGTTATGTGGTTCGCGACATCTCGCCAGTCACCTCCAATTGGCGCAGCGACACCGACTTGGTCGCCGAGCTGACGAACCAGGGCATAGTTGGCATCAGCGGCATCGACACCCGGGCATTGACCAGGCACATCCGATCCCAAGGGGCGGTGCGGGCCGGCATCTCAACCATTGAGACCGACCCCGACCGGCTGCGCGCGCGGGTGCTGCAGCAGCCACAAATGGCCGGAGCGCAGCTTTGCACCGCAGTGACCACCAAGGAGCCATACCTGGTGCCAGCCGTAGCCGAGCCGCGATTCAAGGTGGCCATGCTGGACCTGGGCATTAAGTGCATGACCCCACACCAGTTGGCGCAGCGGGGGATCGAGGTCACGGTGTTGCCCGCCGAGACCAGCTTCGAGCAAATCATGGCCCTGACCCCTGACGGGGTGTTCTTTTCCAACGGCCCAGGCGACCCGGCGACCGCCGATAGCCAAATCGAGGTGCTGCGGCAAGCGTTGGCCGCCGGATTGCCATATTTCGGCATCTGCTTTGGCCACCAGCTGTTCGGCCGCGCGCTTGGTTTCGAGACCTACAAGCTCAAGTTTGGTCACCGGGGTATCAACCAGCCGGTGCTGGATCGCGCCACCGGCCGAGTCGAGATCACGGCCCACAACCACGGCTTCGCGGTGGCCGCGCCGCTGGCCGGCAGCACCGCCACTGAGTTCGGCGACGCCGCGGTAAGCCATGTGTGCCTAAACGACGAGGTCGTCGAGGGCCTAGAGCTTAGGCGCGACGGCGAACTGCGCGGCTTCTCGGTGCAATACCACCCGGAGGCGGCCGCCGGGCCGCACGACGCCAGCTACCTGTTTGACCGGTTTGTTGCTTTGTTAGAACGGACGGCCCATGCCTCGGCGCACTGATATTTCGTCAATTCTGGTCATCGGCTCGGGGCCAATCGTCATCGGGCAGGCAGCTGAGTTCGACTACTCCGGCACCCAGGCGTGCCGGGTGTTGCGAGACGAGGGCTTCCGGGTGGTGCTGATCAACTCCAATCCGGCGACCATCATGACCGACCCGGACTTCGCCGACGCCACCTACATCGAGCCAATCACGACCGACTTCGTGGAAAAGGTCATCGCGACCGAACGGCCCGACGCGCTGCTGGCAACCTTGGGTGGGCAGACGGCGCTCAACGTCGCCCTGGAACTACACGATTCTGGGGTGTTGCAGCGCTACGGCTGCCAACTGATCGGCGCGTCTGCGGCTGCTATCCAGCGCGGCGAGGATCGGGAACGATTCAAGGAGATCGTGGCCAACCTGCCGGACCTGCCCGAGGGCGCCGCCCAGGTCGCCAGGTCCCGGATCTGCCACACCCTAGAAGAGACTCTCCAGGCCGCGGCAGAACTGAACTATCCCGTGGTGTTGCGGCCCAGCTTCACGATGGGCGGCGCCGGCTCCGGATTCGCGCACGACGAGGCGCAGCTGCGGCGGATGGCTACCGCCGGGATGGCGGCCAGCCCCGTCACCGAGGTGCTGGTCGAGGAGTCGATTCTTGGCTGGAAAGAATACGAGCTCGAGATCATGCGCGACCAGGCCGACAACGTGGTGGTCGTGTGCTCAATCGAGAACCTGGATCCGATGGGGGTGCACACCGGCGATTCCATCACGGTCGCGCCTGCCATGACACTGACCGACCGCGAATATCAACGGATGCGCGATGTCGGCATCGCAGTGATCCGGGCGGTCGGTGTCGACACCGGCGGCTGCAACATCCAGTTCGCGATCAACCCCGTCGATGGCCGCATGATCGTCATCGAGATGAATCCGCGGGTCTCGCGCTCGTCAGCCTTGGCTTCCAAGGCCACTGGGTTCCCCATTGCGAAGATCGCCGCCAAGGTGGCCGTTGGCTACACACTCGACGAGATCGCAAACGACATCACCAAACAGACACCAGCCAGCTTCGAGCCCGCACTGGACTACGTGATCGTCAAGGTGCCCCGGTTCGCGTTCGAGAAGTTCCCGGCAGCCGACACGACGCTGACCACCCACATGAAATCCGTTGGCGAGGTCATGGGCATCGGCCGCAATTTCACCGAGGCGCTCGGCAAGGCGCTGCGGTCGCTGGAGGAGCCAAGCGTCGTCTTCGATTTCAGCCCGCCGACAGCAACCGCCGACGAGTTGCTCGCCCAGACCGCCCGCCCACATCATGGGCGGCTCTCGTTGGTGATGCAGGCGCTGCTAGCCGGGGCCAGTGAGGCACAGGTCGCTGCCGCGACCGGCATCGACCCCTGGTTCGTCGGGCAGTTGGGGCTGCTGCGCGACCTCGCTGTCAGGCTTCGCACTGCGGAAGATCTGACGCCCGAGCTACTGCGGCAGGCCAAGCGGCATGGCTTCTCCGATGACCAGATCGCGCAGCTGCGGCGAATGCGACCAGACGTGGTTCGCGGCGTGCGCTGGGCGCTGGGCATCCATCCGGTGTTCAAGTCGGTAGACACCTGCGCGGCCGAGTTCGAGGCGCACACGCCCTACATGTATTCCACCTTCGAACAAGAATCGGAGGTCGCCCCGCGCGAGCGGGAGGCCGTGATCATCTTGGGCTCCGGCCCGAACCGCATCGGGCAGGGTATCGAGTTCGATTATTCCTGCGTGCACGCCACCATGGCATTGCACGATGCTGGCTTTGAGACGGTCATGATCAACTGCAATCCCGAGACCGTCTCCACCGATTACGATGTGTCGGACCGGCTGTACTTCGAGCCGCTGACCGTAGAGGACGTGTTGGCGGTGTACCGGGCCGAGCAAGCCGCTGGGCCGGTGGCCGGGGTGATCTGTCAGCTCGGCGGCCAGACCCCGCTCAAGCTCGCCCAGGCGTTGAAGGATGCGGGGCTCCCGGTGGTCGGGACCAGCCCGGAAGCGATCCATCTAGCAGAAGAGCGGGGCGCATTCGGCCGGGTGCTGGCCGCCGCCAACCTGCTGGCACCCAAACACGGCATGGCGTCGTCGGCATCCGAAGCGATCAAGATCGCCCGCGACATCGGCTATCCGGTGCTGGTGCGGCCCAGCTATGTGCTTGGCGGGCGCGGCATGGAGATCGTCTACGATGACGACGCGCTGGCCGGCTACATTGAGCACTCCACTGAGGTCACCGAGGAGTCACCGATCCTGGTAGACCGATTCCTCGATGACGCGATCGAGATCGACGTCGATGCCCTGTTCGACGGAACCGACCTGTTCATCGGCGGGATCATGGAGCACATCGAAGAGGCCGGGGTGCATTCGGGCGATTCGGCTTGTTCGCTGCCGCCGATCACCCTCGGCGATACTCAACTCGCTGAGATTCGCCAAGCTACCCGCCGGATCGCTGAAGGCGTCGGGGTTCGTGGCCTGCTGAACATCCAGTTCGCGCTGCACATCGACAAGCTATACGTGCTGGAGGCCAACCCGCGTGCCTCGCGGACGGTGCCGTTCGTCAGCAAGGCCACCTGGGTGCCGTTGGCGAAGGCAGCCGCCCGCATCATGCTGGGCAGCAGCATCGCCGAGCTGCGGCAAGAAGGCATGCTGCCCAAGGAAGGCGACGGCGGCGGAATCACGCAGTACCGACAGGTGGCGGTCAAGCAGGCCGTGTTGCCACTGAATCGTTTCCGCACCGCCACCGGCGAGTTCGTCGACCACGCGCTTGGGCCGGAGATGCGTTCCACCGGCGAGGTGATGGGCCTCGCTGATAGCTTCGCGGTCGCCAACGCCAAGGCCGAATACGCGGCCTTCGACCCGCTGCCGGTGTCCGGTACGGTGTTTGTCTCCATTGCGGATCGGCACAAGCGAGCCGCCCTCTGGCCGGTCAAACAGCTAGCCGATCTGGGCTTCAAGATTTTGGCCACCAGCGGCACGGCTTCGGTGCTGCGCCGCAACGGCGTCGAGGTTGAGGTGGTAGCCAAGCTGTCGGACGGCGAAAGCGATCTGGTTGAGCGCATCACCTCCGGCAAGATCGACCTGCTGTTCAACACGCCGCAAAGCGCCACGGCTGACAGCGCCACGCGCCGCGATGGCTACGCGATTCGCAACGCCGCGGTGCTGGCCGACATACCCCTGGTGACGACGGTGGCGGGGTTGGCCGCAGCCGTGCAGGCGATTGGCGCGATGCGCCGCGATGAGTTGGGGGTGCGTTCGCTGCAGGATTGGGCTGCCCGCTGAGAGCCGCCGGGCAGTTGCGCCGCCGCTAGCTATCGGCTGTACCGGATTAATATTCCGTGGTGGAGAACCTGAGCCGATGAAGCAACTTTCGCTCTCGGCTGGGCTAAACTAAGCTTGCATACACGTTCTCAATGGCGTCTAAGAGAGGGTGCAATTATGCCGATTCCTCAGTTAAGCGGAGAGCAGTTGCAGGCTGCCCGAACCGCAGCGGCGGAAGCCAGACGCCTTCGGGCCGGGCTGAAGCAGCAGGTTCGCGATGGCGACCTCACCCTCATGGCAGCAATTGAAAAAGCGATGGGCAATGAGGCGCTAGGCAAGATCAAGGTGGCCGACCTGCTGCGCTCGCTACCGCGGGTGGGCGAGACCCGCTCGAAAGAGATCTTGGCGGCCTTGGGCATCGCCCCGAACCGTCGGGTACGCGGGCTTGGCCGTCACCAACTGGAACGGCTGCAGGAGTATTTCTCCTGAGCGGCGGTCAGGTCTGGGTGATTCTCGGGCCCAGCGGCGTCGGCAAAGGGACTGTCTGCGCTGAGTTGCGACGACGCTGCCGCGAGCCTTTCTATTCGATTTCGGCGACTACTCGCGCGCCGCGTGTCGGCGAGGTAGACGGGGTGAACTACCATTTCGTCAGCCAAGATTGGTTTACCAAAGCCATCGCCGCAGGCGAACTTTTGGAGTACGCGTGCGTCCACGGCCGGGATTATTACGGCACCCCGAAAGGCCCGGTCGAAGCCGCGTTGGCCAAAGGCAGACATGTCGTGTTGGAGATCGACATCCAGGGCGCACGCCAAGTCAAGCGGATCATGCCTTCGGCACAGCTGGTGTTCTTGGCGCCGCCGTCTTGGCGGGAGCTTGAGCACCGGCTGCGTAACCGTGGCACCGAGGACGAGGACGCAATCCGAACTCGCCTAAAGACAGCGGAAGCTGAAATGGCCGCTGCCGATGTGGCAGACCACATAGTCATAAATTCGAGTGTTGGGCAGACCGTAGCAGCTCTGGTAAGCTTGCTTGGCTTGACCACTACGCAACCCGAGGATGAAGCCAGTGAGCACTCAGCCTGAAGGAATCACCAACCCGCCGATCGATGATCTGTTGGAAAAGATTGACTCGAAATATCGTTTGGTGATCTTCGCGGCCAAACGCGCCCGCCAGATCAATGCCTACTACTCGCAGCTTGGCGAAGGTCTGCTGGAAAACGTCGGCCCCCTTGTCGAGGCCGGTTTGCAAGAAAAGCCGCTCTCGGTGGCGTTGCGCGAGATCAACCACGATTTGTTGCAGTACCGCGAGGTCGATCCCGACGAAGAAGCGAAGGCCAGCGAGGTAGAGACCGACTTCAGTTTCGTTGATCCCTTCGCCGACGATCAGCCGGATCCTGCTGCCTAAAGCCTAAGATCTTGGTATGAACCGGCTGTTCAGCTCCGAGTCCGTCACCGAGGGCCATCCCGACAAGATTGCCGACTCTATTTCGGACCTGGTGTTGGACGCCTTGCTGGCTGAAGATCCAGCATCTCGAGTGGCCGTCGAGACCATGCTCACCACCGGCATGGTCATGGTCGCCGGGGAAATTACCACCGAGGCGTACGCTGACATTGCCGCGATCGCTAGGCAGCGGCTGGTCGAGATCGGCTATGACTCCAGCGATGCCGGCTTCGATGGCAGGTCCTGTGGGGTTATGATCGCGGTTGGCTCGCAGTCCCCAGACATCGCCATGGGCGTCAATCAGGCTTGGGAAACCCGTGTCGAAGCCGATCCAGATGAGTTGAGCCAGCAGGGTGCTGGCGATCAAGGCATGATGTTTGGCTACGCCTGCACCGAGACCGAATCGCTGATGCCGCTGCCCATCGAGTTGGCACACCGGCTCGTCGAACGGTTGGCACTGGTGCGTAAAACCGGCGAGGCCAATTTTCTTTACCCGGACGGCAAGGCCCAGGTCAGCGTCCGCTATGAGCAGCCAGGGCAGCCGCTGGGCCTCGATACGGTCGTGATCTCGGCCCAGCATCATCGAGATGTCGACCTGGATCGAGTGCTTCGACCCGCAATCAAAGACTTGGTGATCAAGCCGGTGTTGGCCGAATACGGCCTGGCCGACGAAGAACCAGCCATGTTAATCAACCCCACTGGTTCGTTCGTCATCGGTGGCCCCAAGGGCGATGCGGGCCTCACCGGCCGCAAAATCATCGTCGACACCTACGGTGGCGCTGCCCGGCACGGCGGTGGAGCGTTCTCCGGTAAGGATCCCTCGAAGGTCGACCGCACTGCGGCCTATGCCATGCGTTGGGTGGCGAAAAACGTGGTCGCGGCAGGCCTGGCAACCAGGTGTGAGGTGCAGGTTGCCTATGCCATCGGCAAGGCGCATCCGGTCGGCTTCTATCTCGACACTTTTGGCACAGCCAAGGTGCCCGAGCAGCAGATCCGCGAAGCGGTGCTGGCCACCTTCGATCTGCGCCCCGGCGCGATTGTGCGCGACCTTGACCTGTTGCGCCCGATATATGCGCAGTTCGCAGCCTATGGACACTTTGGCAGAAACCTTGCGGCCGCCACTTGGGAGACAACCAACAAAGCGGAGGCATTGGCAGCAGCGGTTCGCGGCTAATGGTTACCGTCGCCGAAGTGGCCGTCGACATTGGCCTGGCTCACCTGGATCACTCGTTCGACTATCTAGTCCCAGAACGGCTGTTGCCGCAGGCCCAGGTTGGCTGCCGGGTGAAAGTTCCGTTTTCTGGTCGGGCCCGCGATGGCTGGATTTTGGCCTGCAAGAGCCAAGACAAGGCCCAGGGCTTAGCCAAGCTCACCTCGGTGGTCTCAGCGGAACCACTGCTCACCCCCGAAGTGCAGGCATTGCTGCGTCGCGTCGCAGATCACTACGGCGGCAACCTTACTGACGTGATCCGGCTGGCGATCCCGACCAGGCACGCCAGCACCGAGAAGGCCGAGCAACGCCAGTGGCCAGCGCCGAAGCTGGAGCTGCAACCGCAGGTGATGCCGCTGGTTCCCGGCGGCAAGCGGCTGTTGGAACTGTTAGCAGCGGGGGAGCACCCCAGGGTTTCCTGGGTCGCACCACCAGTGTTTGACACCGCAGGCGACATCACCGGCGGCGTGATCGAGGCCGCCGCTAGCACGCTCGCCGCCGGGCGTGGCGTGATCATCGTGGTGCCAACGGCACGCGCGCTGGCCCGAGTGCTGCCCCGCTGCAAGGCGACCTTCGGGGCCCGCAGCGTAGCGACGTTGAGTGCTGAGCTTGGGCCATCGGCGCGCTACCGAAACTACCTCGCGATCTCGCGCGGCCAGGCTCGCATAGTGGTTGGCACCCGCAGCGCGGTGTACGCGCCGGTGGCCGACCTTGGGCTGATCGCGGTTATCGATGAGGGCAGCGACGCCTTGTGGGAGAAGCGCGCCCCACACCCGCATGCCCGCGAGGTCGCCGCGCTGCGCAGCAATCTGGCGAAGTGCGCGCTGCTATTGGCTGGCTATTCGCGCTCGGCAGAGGCCGCGGTCTACGTGCAGCGCAACTGGCTGGTGGATCTGCATCTGCCGCCGCGGGAGGCCAGGCGGCTCGCCGCGCCGGTGCGGGTCGTCGACGATTCGCTGCAGCAGCGTGACGTGGCCGCTGCCCGAGTACGGCTACCGGCGGCGGCATTTCGGCTGCTGCGGGATCACTTGCCCCAGGGGCCGGTAATGCCGGCTGTGTGGCGACGCGCCGACCAGGTGGGAGTGCCCGTATTGCCACGCCACGAAACTTCGGGTGCCGGTAGTGGGGGTGAAACGGACCGCCGAGGAGTTGGCCCGTGCCTTCCCCGGGGTGCTTGCGATCAATTCCTCCGGGGAGCAGCCCCGGGCTGAGGTGGACGAGCGTTCCGCCATCGTCGTGGCCACCCCCGGCGCGGAGCCGGTCGCTGCCAGCGGCTACAGCGCGGCGCTACTGCTGGACTGCTCACTGATGCTGATGCGGGCCGATGTCCGGGTGGTGGAGGAGTCCATGCGGCGCTGGAACGCCGCGGTGGCGCTGGTGCGGGGCGCCGAGCATGGCGGCTCAGTCATGGCGGTGGGGCCGCAGCAGCACCGCGCGCTACAAGCGTTGGTGCGAATGGACCCGGTTGGGCTGATTGAGCGCGAGCTGGCCGAGCGCGCCGAGGCTGGGCTACCGCCAGCTGTGCGCGCGGCCCGAATTGGGGGAGACCCGGCTGCGGTAGCCGATTACCTGGATAACGACGAGTTCGACGGCATCGAAGTGCTGGGCCCACGGCTGGCGGGATTTGGGGAAGACACCGAAGCGGTTGCGCTGCTGCGCGCACCATTATCGGCCTCGCGTGACCTGGCGCGGGCGGTGAAACACGCCTCGGCCGTGCGCTCTGCCCGCAAAGAAGGTGGCAGGCTGTACGTGGAACTCGACCCGATACAACTGGAGTGATGATGAGAATCGGTTTCGCAGGTACCCCACAGGTCGCCGTGCCCTCGCTGCACGCGGTGGCCGCCTCCGGCCACGAACTCGCCGCGGTAATCACCCGGCCGGACGCCGCAACTGGCCGCGGGCGAAAGCTCACGGCATCGCCGGTTGCGCAGGCCGCCGAGCAACTTGGCGTGGCCGTTTTCAAGCCCGCCAGCCTAAAGCAACCAGGCTTTGCCGAAACCCTGGCCTCGCTTGAGCTTGATGCCTGCCTGGTCGTCGCTTACGGGGCGCTGCTGCCCGAGCACATCCTGGCCATTCCCAAGCACGGCTGGATCAACCTGCACTTTTCGCAGCTGCCGCGCTGGCGCGGTGCCGCCCCAGTGCAGCACGCGATCCTGGCGGGGGATACCACCACCGCCACGTCTTGCTTCCGCATCGTCAAGGCGCTGGATGCGGGGCCAGTGTTTCGCCAGCGCAGCTTCAACATCGGTGATGAGACTGCCGGAGAGCTGCTGGACCGGCTCGCCCAGGCCGGAGCGGCGGAATTACTGGCGACGCTGGCCGATATTGCCGACGGCGTACAGCCAATCGAGCAGCCAAGCGACGGCATCACCTATGCATCCAAGTTGACCCCAGCCGAAGCCAGACTGGATTTCACACGCCCCGCCCTGGCACTGCATCGGACGATAATGGCCTGTTCGCCCGCCCCAGGTGCCTGGTGCGAGCTCGGCGGGCAACGTTTCAAGATCTATCGCAGCCAGCTAACCGATTCAGCCGATCTCGCCCCGGGCCAGCTCGCGACCGCAAAGAACCGGGTGCTGGTCGGCACCGGCGACGGCGATCTCGGGCTGGTGGAAGTGCAAGCCCCCGGGAAGCGTCGCATGGCGGCAGCGGACTGGGCTCGCGGCGGCCACGGCGAAGTTACGCTGGCATGACCAACCCCAGAAGCATCGCCTTCACGATGCTGCGCCGCATTAGCGCCGACGGCGCCTACGCCAACCTGGTGCTCAACGAGGGCCTGGGAGAGCTGAGCAGCCGCGACGCCCGCTTTGTGACCGAACTGGTGGCCGGGACTTGCCGCCGGCTGGGAACCTACGACCGGATCATCGCCCGCGCAGCCAACCGCAGCCTCAACTCGTTGCAACCCGCAGTGGTTGACGTGCTGCGGCTGGGCGCCCACCAGCTGTTGGCGATGCGGGTGCCCAGCCGGGCGGCCGTGGACACCAGCGTCAAGCTGGCCCGCTCCCGCATCGGGCAGCGCGTCACCGGGCTGGTCAACGCGGTGTTGCGCAAAGTGGCGGCGCATACCTTGGCCGAATGGACGGCGCTGCTATCGGCCGACGAGTCGCCGACGCAGGCGCTGGCTACCCGCACCCATCATCCGTTGTGGATCGTGCAGGCCTACCAGCAGCTGCTGGCACCAACCGAGGTGGCGCGGCTGCTGGCCGCGAACAACGAGGCCGCCACCCCCACCCTGGTGGTGCGCCCCGGGCTACTGGAGCGCGACGAGCTGCTCCGAGCCGGGGGAACCGCAACCCGGTTCTCGCCGTATGGGGTGCACTGGCAGGGCAACCCGGGCAGAATACCTGCGGTGATCGACGGCCGGGCCGGGGTACAAGACGAGGGCTCGCAGCTTGTGGCGCTGGCTCTAAGCCGGGCCACGGCACCGAGTGGCCCTTGGCTGGATCTGTGCGCCGGGCCGGGCGGCAAGTCGGCGCTGCTAGCGGGGCTGGCCGCTGCGGCGGGCAGTTGGCTGCTAGCCAGCGAGTTGCAGGAGCATCGAGCCAGGCTGGTGCAATCTGCGCTGCGCGCCTATCCAAGCGAGGTGGCAAGCGTGATCTCGGCAGATGGCCGCCAGCCAGCCTGGCGTCCCAACTCGTTCGCCAAGATCATGGTCGACGCCCCGTGCACCGGGCTGGGGGCACTACGTCGCCGCCCCGAATCCCGGTGGCGACACCAGCCCGAGGACGTGCCGCAGCTCGCCGGGCTGCAGCGGGAACTGGTACACCGGGCGCTGGACTCCGCCATCGTCGGTGGCGCCGTCGCCTATGTGACGTGCTCGCCGCACGCCGCTGAGACCGCCGATGTCGTCCACGCCGTCGTGGCTGAGCGCGACGACGTCGCTATCGAGGACGCTGCCGGGCTGCTACCCGAGGTGGCTGGCCAAGGCCGCTTCATCCAACTCTGGCCACACAAGCACGGCACCGACGCCATGTTCTTCGCGCTGCTGCGGAAACGATAGGTTGGTGCCATGCGCATTACTCCAAGCATCCTCAACGCTGATTTCGCCAACCTTGCAGGCGAGCTAGGCCGAATACCCGACGCCGACGGCATCCACGTCGATGTGATGGACAATCACTTCGTGCCGAATCTGACGATCGGGCTGCCAGTGATTGAGTCGTTGCGGCGAGCCAGCGACAAGTTTCTCGACATTCACCTGATGATCGCCGACCCGGATCGGTGGGCACCGGCCTACGCCGAGGCGGGCGCAGAGTCGGTGACCTTCCACCTTGAGGCCGCCAGCGCCCCGATCCGGCTGGCGCGCGAACTGCATCGGCTCGGCACCCGGGCGGCGGTGGGGCTGAACCCCGCCACGGATGTCGCCAGCTGCAGCAACCTGCTCGATGAGGTCGACATGGTGCTGCTGATGAGCGTCGAGCCCGGGTTCGGCGGCCAACCATTCTTGGAGGTTGTGCTGCCAAAGATCACCGAGCTAAAGCGTCGATTGGGGGACCGCGACGTCTGGATTCAGATAGACGGCGGCATCAGCCCCGAAACCATCGAACGGTGCGCCGAGGCCGGAGCCGACACGTTCGTGGCGGGTTCAGCGGTCTATTCCGCGGCCGAACCCAACGATATGGTGAACCGGCTACGTGACCTAGCCGTGGCCGCCTGCGGCCACTAGCTCTGCGGGCTGTCGTCGCGGCCACGCAGATAGCGCTCGAAGTCGGCCGCGATCGTCTCCCCGGTGGCACCTTCTACCGCTTGCGCGTCGCTGACTTGTTCCAATCGCTCCACGTACTCCGCGACGTCCGGGTCGTCCTGGCTTAGTTCCTCGACGGCCTCGGTCCAGTCGGCTGCTTCGGCCGCCAGTTCGCCCAGTTCTAGTTCGATCTCTAGTAACTGCTCCAACCGCTGCAACAGCGCCAGCTGGCCTTTCGGGTTCGGCGGCGACGACACATAGTGGGGGATAGACACCCACATGGAAGCGGTTGGGTAGCCCTCGGCCACCAGCATCTGATTCACCACTCCGACAATGCCGGTTGGCCCCTCGTAGTTGAGCTGCTCCAAGCCCAGCCGGTGGCGCAATTCGTGATCCAAGGTAGCCAGCGTCACCGGCAGTGGCCGGCTGTGCGGTGAATCGCTTAGCATCGCGCCGAGCAGCACGCACAAGCTGGGCTGATACTGCTCGATGCGGGCAATGAGGGTGCGAGCGTAGGAGCGCCACTGCAGGCTCGGCTCTGGCCCCACGGCCACGAGTAGCTCCCGTTGTGGGTGGGCTAGCCGCAGCAACTTCAGCTCTGGCCACTGGATCCAAGACCCGTCGGCGGAGCGTTTCAGGTACGGCCTGGTCGCTTGAAAGTCGTAGAACCGTTCATCGTCGATCCGGTCTAGCTCGGTGGCCGGATAGTGATCGAGCAGCTGTTGCACGGCGTCGCTCGCAGCGTTGCCGGCATCGTTCCAACCGCTGAAGGCCAACACCACTGCGGGCTGGTCAAGCTGTTGTTTGGGCTCGATATCCATTCCACCAGTCTATGCCGAACGAGTACAGTAGCCGCGTGTCCAGGTCTTTTCGCGAAACGCTAGGTTCGCAGGTGCTCGTCGCTGACGGAGCGATGGGCACCATGCTGCAAAGCTTCGGTGAGCTGGACATGGCAGCCGACTTCGCTGGCTTGGAGGGCTGCAACGAGATCCTCAATCTCACCCGGCCCGACCTGGTCGCCTCGGTGCACCGGGCCTATCTGGACGCGGGCTCGGATCTGATCGAGACCAACTCGTTTGGCGCCAACCTGGCCGCGCTAGCCGAATACGGCATCACCGACCAGCTCGCCGAGATCGCCGAGGCCGCCGCCAGCATCGCCCGCGCGGTCGCGGATGAGTACCACGACAAGCCGCGATACGTGCTCGGCTCGGTGGGGCCCGGCACGAAACTACCCACCCTTCGGCAGGTCGGCTACCAGCAGTTGTTTGAGGCATACCGCTGCCAGGTCGAGGCGATGATTCGCGGCGGCATCGATGCTGTTCAGATCGAAACCTGCCAGGACCTGCTGCAGACCAAGGCCGCCGTGCTGGCG
>PDSD01000056.1 GCA_002748325.1 Arachnia propionica
GCCCAAAACGAGGCCCACGACCAGGGCTGCGGCCAGGTGTTGTGGACCGACGGCGCGACGCACGAGTGGGTGGAGGAGTGCGGCACGATGAACGTGATGTTCGTCACCGCCGACGGCCAACTGGTGACCCCCGCCTCGGACTCGATCCTGGAGGGCGTCACCCGGGCGTCGCTGCTGCAGTTGGCCGCCGAGCACGGCCTGGAGGCGGTCGAGCGGCCGGTCTCGGTGACCGAGGTGCGCGAGGGTGTTGCCAGCGGTCGGATCGCTGAGGTCTTTGCCTGCGGCACCGCCGCCGTCATCACCCCGATCACCGGCTTCAAGTCGCCGGATTGGGGCGAACTCGATGTGGCAGATGGCCAGCCGGGCGAGCGGACGAAGAAGCTGCGGGCCCACCTGCTAGACATCCAGTACGGCCGCGCCGAAGATAGGCACGGCTGGACCCGCCGGGTGGCCTAACGCGACTGCGGGCAGCCGGATATCGTGCTGAGTAGTCGGCTACTTGGCGAAAGGGGCTATCAGATGCAGGTCGGATACGCGGTGACCGGAGTCGGCTACTTCGGCGCGGAGTTGGCCCGAATCCTGGCCCGCCAGCCGGGAGCGAAAATCGTGGCGGTCCACGACCCGCAGCACGCGGAGCAGGTCGCGCGCGAGCTTGGCTGCGACGCCGAGGCCGACCTGGCAACCATGGTTAGCCGCGACGACGTGACGGCCTTGATCATCGCGTCGCCGAACGACGTGCACGCCGAAGCAGCACTGCTGGCCGCGCAGCACGGCGTCCACATTTTCTGTGAGAAGCCCATCGCCTTGAGCTATGCCGATTGCGACCAGATGGTCGCTGCCGCCGAACAGGCTGGCGTCACCTTCATGGCCGGGCACGTCATGAACTTCTTTTCCGGCGTGCGCCGCACCAAGCGGCTAATCGACGACGGTGTGATCGGCGAGGTCTTGTACGCCCACTCGGCGCGAAACGGCTGGGAAGCCAAGCAGGAAAACGTCAGCTGGAAGAAACAGCGCCGCCACTCCGGCGGCCACCTGTTCCACCACATTCACGAGCTGGATTGCATCCAGTTCATCATGGGCCCGGCCCAGCGGAACCTGGACTTTGGCGGCGACCGATTCGGGCTATGCGAGTACGGTTCGGCGTTTCGGTGGCCGGAACACTATGTGTTGTTCCAGGGCACGAAGGGCGCGATCAAACTGGACATGGAAAAGTCTGCCATGACGCTGTTGCTGCCCGACGGCGAGCAGCGCTTCGGGCTGCACGCCAACCCCACCGAGGACGAGGATCGGGCGGCCAGCTACCATGGCCGCGCCCGCGACGGCGCGATCCGATACGGGCACCCCGGCGAGCAGCCGCCGCTGTGGTTGCTGAGCATCATGGCTGAGGAGCTACAGCTGTTTAATGCCCTCCTGCACGGCGAGCCGGTGCCAACTGAATTTGCTGCGCTGGTCGACGGGAGCGCTGCCCGCGCTTCGATCGCTACCGCCGATGCCGCGATGGCCTCGTTGCAGCAGCGTCGCTGGGTCGAGGTAGTGCAGCCCCACTAGCGCAACTGTTGCGCAACGGAAATTGCAACCGCAGCCAAGTTCCAAGGGCAGTCGACGCTATCATTAGCCCATGAAGCCATACGCTAAAAAGCTAGTGATCCTATTACTTGTGCCGCTTGTGTTGCTGACCACCGGTTGCCTTCGGTTCAAGATGAATCTCGATGTCAAGAGCCATGATGAAGTGGCCATTGCCTTCGACTCCGGCATTCTCAAGGAATTCGTCACAGAACTCGGGGCCGACGCGCCTACGAAGGAGTCGCTGTGCGAGAACGCGGACATTCCAGCGGGTGTGGACAATCTCAAGAGTGAGCCGTATGAGGATGAGGAGTACATCGGCTGCCGGGTGACCGCCACGGCTCGCGTCGCTTCCCTAGCCACGGCCGATGGCCCGCAGCTGACCCTCGAAGATGGCATCTGGACGTTCCGCATGTCTGGCGAAAACATGGACGCGCAGGGCGAAGCGATTACATCCGAAATGATCACCGATTTCGAGGTCAAGGTGACGTTCCCCGGCAAGGTGATTGAAGCGTCCGAGGGTGGCGAGATTACGGGTAACACGGTGGTTTGGAGTAACCCCACCGCTCTGTTCTCCGGAACTGGGCTCTATGCCCAGGGCGAGGATGGCATCGCTGGCCTGCCCGGTTGGCTGCTCCCCGTGATCGCCTTGATCGTGTTGCTGCTAATTGTGGTGATCGTTGCGATTGTGTTGCTGCAGCGCAAGAAGAAGGGCCAGGCGCAGCCCAGCCAGCAATACCCAGCTGGCCCCTATCCGCAGCAACCGTATCCGCAGCAACCGTATCCGCAGCAGCCGCAGGCCTCGCAGGGGCAGCAGCCCTACCCGCCGCAGTCGCAGCCGCAGTACCAGCCGTACCCGCAGCAGGCTGCGCAACCGCCTGCCTCGCCGATCGTGCCGCCGGAGCCGCCGCAGTACCAGTCGGAGCCGTACCCGCAGTACCAGTCGGAGGCGCCGCAGTACCAGCCGGAATCGCCGATCGTGCCGCCGGAGCCGCCGCAGTACCAGTCGGAGCCGTACCCGCAATACCAGCCAGAGCCGCCGCAGTACCAGTCGGAGCCCTACCCGCAGGGCTACCCGACCGACAGCTCGGCCGTGATTGCTGACGCAGCGGCGCAGTCACCAGAACCGCCAGTCGAAGCGGACGGTCTGCCGCCAGTCGTGCCGCCGGAGTCGACGCCGCCAACCGACTAGCCCAAGCTGGCAAGCAGCGTGCCCGCCTCGCCCATTCGTTGCTGGCGGGCACGCTTGACTGCCCGGGAATGATGGAGTCATGAACCTAAGCGCAATCGCGGTCGACGAGCCTGCGACCTGGGCACAGGGCGACTGGCCACTCGGCGCACACTTACGCGATGACGTGGCGACCTTCGCCGTCTACGCCCCGGCAGCCACCCAGGTTCGGCTGGAGTTTTACGCCTACGGGGTGGACACTCCGGCGGATGCCGTATTTTGGACGAGCCGCGGCGACGACGGGATCTGGCGCGCCCGGCTCCGGGGCGTCGGCGAAGGCGCTCTTTATGGCTACCGGGTCTGGGGCCCAAATTGGGACTGGGACGATTCCTGGGTGCCGGGCTCGGCTGCCGGATTCGTTGCCGACTTAGATGAGCAAGGCAACCGATTCAACCCCAACAAGGTGCTGTTCGATCCCTACGCCCGCGAAATCACCCACACCAGCTACAGCGACGCCCTGCTGCAGCTCGGTGTCGACGTCGGCGTGTTCGGCACCGGTGCGGATGACTACCGTGGCCGACCGCGCCGCCTGGTAGACACCGCGCGGTACGCCCCGAAAGGGGTCGTGTTGGCCGAGCCCAGTCGGGCCTTCGATAAGCCGAAGCTGCCCGCTGAGAAGGCCGTCATCTACGAGGTGCAGGTAGAACAGTTGTGCGGTCATCCCTCGGTGCTGCGACTGAGTGAACTGCTCGCTGGCGAGCCGGGCTTCGAGGATGTCGTCGATGTGCCTGAGGAATACCTGGGCACCTACAAGGGCGCCGGAATGATGGCCCCCTACCTGAAGGCGCTGGGCTTCACCACGGTCGAGTTCCTGCCGGTCCACGAGACGCTGAAATCCGAGAGCGCTCGCCACGGCCACACCAACGCCTGGGGCTACCTGACGCTCGGCTTTTTCGCGCCCACCCGCGAATATGCGTTCAACAAGGAGCTGGGCGGGCCGACCCGCGAGTTCCAGGAGATGGTCAGTGCCTTCCACGCCGCCGGGATCGAGGTCTACCTGGATGTCGTCTACAACCACACTGCGGAAGGCGGCAACTGGAACGGCGACGTCAACACCACCGGCTTTGTGTCGTTGGGCGGCTTTGCCACCGCCGAGTACTACCAGATGACCTCCGAGTATCTGCTGGTAGACGGTGCGACCGGCACCTCAAATCAGCTCAACTATTCGTCGATGGCCTCGCGTCAGCTGGTCATGGATTCGCTGCGGTACTGGTGCCAAGAGATGGG
>PDSD01000057.1 GCA_002748325.1 Arachnia propionica
TACCGCTGCCAGGTCGAGGCGATGATTCGCGGCGGCATCGATGCTGTTCAGATCGAAACCTGCCAGGACCTGCTGCAGACCAAGGCCGCCGTGCTGGCGGCCGTGCAGGCCCGCCAGGAGGCAGGCCGTGATATTCCCATCTTGGCTAGCGTCACCGTCGAGACAACCGGCACCATGCTGCTGGGCACCGAGACCGCAGCGGCACTGACCGGCCTGCAGCGCCTCGGCATCGACGCCATCGGCTTGAACTGCGCGACCGGGCCCGACGAGATGCGCGAGCACCTGCGGCTGCTGGCCAATAACACCGGCCTGACCTTGACGGCCATGCCAAATGCTGGCCTGCCAGAGCTGACGCCGACGGGGGCGCGCTACCCGCTGGGCGCTGAAAAGTTTGCCACTGACGTGGCCGCTTTCGTGACCGACTATGGCCTGGGCGTGGTCGGCGGCTGTTGCGGCACCACGCCGGAACATGTCGCACAGCTAGCGCAGGCCGTCTCCGGACAGTCGGTTGCCGAACGTGACGTAGCCGCCTCGGCTGCGGTTTCCAGCCTCTACCAGTCGGTGCCGCTGAGCCAGGATACGTCCTATCTGGCGGTGGGCGAGCGCACCAATGCTGCCGGCAGCAAGGCGTTTCGGGAGGCGCTGCTGGCAGATGACTGGGATACCTGCCTAGACATCGCTAAGGCGCAGGCCCGCGACGGGGCACACGTGCTGGACGTATGCGTTGACTATGTCGGCCGCGACGGCCGCCACGACATGGCCGAGGTCGCCGCCAGGCTGGCTACCGGCGTCACTATGCCGATCATGCTTGACTCCACCGAACCCGAGGTACTCAGAGTCGGGCTGGAAACACTAGCCGGGCGGTGCCTGGTGAACTCGGTGAACTTCGAGGATGGTGACGGCCCGGAATCTCGGTTCGCCAAGATCATGCCGCTGGTGCGAGACCACGGGGCGGCAGTGGTGGCCCTAACCATCGACGAGCAGGGCCAGGCCCGAGACCAGGACACGAAAGTCGCTGTCGCCGCGCGGCTGATCGAGGAACTGACCGGCAACTGGGGGCTGGCCCCGGGCGACATTCTGGTGGACTGCCTTACCTTCCCCATCGCCACCGGCCAGGAGGAGACCCGCCGCGACGCCATCGCCACCTTGGCGGCGATCAGCGAGATCAAGCGCCGCTACCCGGGGGTGCGAACCATTTTGGGCGTCTCCAACGTCTCGTTCGGGCTGAACCCCGCGGCGAGGCAGGTACTGAACTCGGTGTTCCTGCACGAAGCCGTGACCGCGGGGCTGGACGCCGCGATCATCAACTCAGCCAGAATCCTGCCACTGAGCCGACTCACCGAACAGCAACACCAGGTGGCGCTCGATCTGATCTACGACCGCAGAACAGCCAGCTACGATCCGCTGCAACGCTTCCTGGAACTCTTCGAGGGAGTGACGGCCGCGTCGTCGCGGGCTAGCCGTGCCGCCGAGCTCGCCGCGTTGCCGCTGGCGCAGCGGCTGCAGCGCCGCATCGTCGACGGTGACGCCAAGGGCCTAACCGACGACCTCGACGAGGCCTTGCAGACCAGTGATGCGCTCTCGATCATCAACAACGACCTGCTGGCCGGTATGAAGACCGTCGGCGAGCTGTTCGGTTCCGGAGCCATGCAGCTGCCGTTCGTACTGCAATCGGCTGAGGTGATGAAGGCCGCAGTGTCCTACCTGGAACCGCAGTTGGAGTCGGCCGGTAGCAGCGGCTCCAAGGGGACGCTGGTGCTGGCCACGGTCAAGGGCGATGTACACGACATCGGCAAGAACCTGGTCGACATCATCGTCAGTAACAACGGCTACACCGTGATCAACGTGGGTATCAAGCAGCCGATGCAGGCGATCATCGCGGCCGCTGAAGAACACCAAGCCGACGCGATCGGCATGTCTGGGCTGTTGGTTAAGTCGACGCTGGTGATGAAGGACAATCTGCTCGAGCTGAACCGGCTGGGGCTGGCGGACCGGTTCCCGGTGCTGCTCGGCGGGGCGGCGCTGACCCGGACCTTCGTCGAGCACGATTTGGCTGACATGTTCGACGGCGAGGTGCGCTACGCCAAGGATGCCTTTGAGGGGCTGGCGCTGATGGACACGATAATGGCGGTGCACCGCGGCGAGCCCGGCGCCGAGCTGCCAAAGCTGCGTCGCCGCCGGTTCGAGCGGAAGACCCCACAGCGGCCCGACCTCACCGACACGACCCGCTCCGATGTTGCCCGCGGGCTGCCGGTGCCGACGCCGCCGTTTTGGGGTAGCCGGGTCGTTCGCGGTGTGCGGCTCGCCGAGGTGGCCGCCTGGCTCGATCACCGCGCCACCTTCCTGGGGCAATGGGGTCTTAAACCATCCCGGGGTGGCGCGTCCTACGACGAGCTGGTGGCCGAGGCTGGGTGGCCGCGGCTGCGGATGTGGCTGGATCGCATTGCGGCCGAACAGATCGCCCAGTTCGCCGTGGTCTACGGCTACTGGCCGGTTCACTCAAGTGGCAACACGCTAGTTATCGGCGATCCGACACAACCTGATCGGGAGCTGACCCGGTTCGAGTTTCCGCGGCAGTCGCGGGATCGGCGGCTGTGCCTGGCCGACTTCTTCCGCGACGAGTCCGAACGCGCAACCCATGGCCCAGACGTACTAGCGCTGCAACTGGTCACCATGGGTAGCGCGGTCGGTGAACACACGCAGCGACTCTTCGAGCGCAACGCCTACCGCGACTACCTGGAGTTGCACGGGCTCAGCGTCCAACTAACCGAGGCGCTGGCCGAGTTCTGGCACGATCGGGTGCGCACCGAGCTAGGCATCGCCGCAAGCTCCGCCGACCCGCAACGAGCGATCCGCGACCAGGACTACCCGGGCTCGCGCTACTCGTTTGGCTATCCCGCCTGCCCCAACATGAACGACCGGATCAAGCTCGTGGAGTTGCTAGCGCCCGAACGGATTGGCGTTACGCTGAGCGAGGAACTGCAACTGCATCCCGAGCAGTCGACCGACGCGCTGATCTTGCACCACCCGGAAGCCAGGTACTTCAATGCCACCTAGACCATCTGCCGACCACCCCGA
>PDSD01000040.1 GCA_002748325.1 Arachnia propionica
GCTTCCGGGACTGGGCCACCTCGACCACGGCATACACCGAAAGCATGACGATGGCAGCAATAATCAGGACGCGAAGCACGCAAGCCATCATAGTCGGCCGGGCCGCCCGCCCGCCCGTGCGGCGCGGCGGCCGCGAGACAGCCACAAGCAGATGGTGCTAGCGTCGATCCACCATGAATAACGACGTTGCCCGAATGCTCGACGGCGGCTCGGCACTGTGGCTAGCCGACGGGCCCCGTCCCGAACTGCCCGCAGACATCGGGGCCGTCGTGAAGACCAGCGGCTCCACCGGAGCACCGCGCCACGTCATGCTTTCCCGCGACGCCCTGGCGGCAGCCGCGCAGGCAAGCGCCCAACGGCTCGGCCACATCGACGTTTGGCACCTGAGCCTGCCCCGCCGCTACGTCGCCGGGCTGATGGTGCAGGTGCGGGCCCACCTCGGCGGTGGCACCGTCGCCGAAGTCGCCAGCGACCTAACCGACCTGCGGCCCGGCCCCGGCAGCAACGCGATATCCGTGGTGCCCACCCAGCTTCATCGCGGCCTACAACACCCCGAGGTGACGGGGGCACTGGCGGGCATGACCGCGATCCTGGTCGGCGGGGCAGCACTGTCGCCGCAGCTGCGCCAGCGGGCCACGGCCGCCGGGCTGCCGGTCATCGAAACCTACGGCATGAGCGAAACCTGTGGCGGCGTGGTTTGGGACGGCCAGCCGCTGCCCGGTGTGAATATCGAGCTGGTTGCCGACCCGCGCGCACCGCAGGGTTCTGGCCGGATCCAGTTGGCAACCCGCACCGCCTTCGCGGGCTATCTCGGTGACGAGGCCGCCACCGCCCAGGTGCTCCATCCCGGCGGGGTGCTCACCCAAGACTGGGGACGCCTAACCGGGGGGCGGCTCGATGTGGGCGGGCGACTCGACGACGTCGTCATCACCGGCGGCATCAACGTCGACCTGGCGCAAGTCCGGGCGGCGGTCACCGAGCTCGACCCGAACGCGGCCGTGATCGCCGTTCCCGACGACGAATGGGGGCAGCGCATCGTGCTGGTATCCGAGCTGCACGAGCTTTCCTGGTGGCGTGACCGGCTGCCGTTGCCCCGCCCAGCCTTGCCCCGCCAGCGGGTGGCCGCCAAGGTGCCGTATGGGCCCAACGGCAAACCTGACCACCGCCGACTCCTATCATTGGTGCAATCATGACCAGCTTCGCTAACTGGGTGGCCGGTGCCCGCCCGCGGACCCTGCCCGCCGCCGTCGCCCCCGTCCTCGCGGGAGTCGCCGCCGCAATCGCCGTCGATCCGGCCGCAGCCGCCCGATCCTGGCTGCTGCCCATCCTGGCGACCCTGCTTTCGCTCGCGCTACAGATCGGCGTCAACTACGCCAACGACTATTCCGACGGTGTGCGCGGCACCGACGACGACCGCGTCGGGCCGCTGCGGCTAACCGCGTCCGGCCTGGCCACCCCGAAGGCCGTCAAGGCGGCGGCGTTCGGCAGCTTCGTGGTGGCCGCCGTCATCGGCTTGGTCATCGTGACGCTCACTGGGCACTGGTGGCTGCTGGCCCTCGGCGCGGCCGCCATCGCGGCGGGCTGGTTCTACACCGGCGGCCCGAAGCCCTACGGCTACCTGGGGCTGGGCGAACTGATGGTGTTCCTGTTCTTCGGCTTGGCTGCCGGGGTCGGCACCACCTACATCATGATCGACGCCGCCCCGGCCCCAGCATGGCTGGCCGCGGTCGCCGCTGGCAGCCTGGCCTCGGCCATCCTGGTGGTGAACAACCTGCGCGACATTCCCACCGACATCGCCGCCGGGAAGCGCACCCTGGCTACCCGGATGGGGGACCGAGGCACCCGCTGGTTCTACCTGGCGCTAGCCGGGCTGGCCGCGATCGCCGTCATCTGGTTCGCCGCCCTAACCAACTGGTTGGCGCTGCTCGGGCTGCTTGGCCTGGCGGTGCTGCTGCCCAGGCTTAAGCCGCTGCTCTCGGGTGCCGCCGGGCGCCGACTGATCCCCATGATCCAGGCGACCTCGGCAGCCGAACTGCTGGTGGCAATCGGGCTGCTGGCGGGCGTTGGCCTCGGCCGATGACGCGGCTGCAGGCCTGGGTATACGACATCGGCCTAATCACCAAGTTCCGGGGCATCACTAGCCGTCAAGGCATGTTATTTCGCGGCCCGGCAGGCTGGGCAGAATGGAGCCCGTTTAGCGAATACGACGACGCCGAAGCCGCCCGCTGGCTCGCCGCCACCCTGGAGGCGGCCACGCTCGGCTATCCGGCGGCTCGACGGGAAAGCGTAGCCGTCAACGCGATCATTCCGGCCCTGCCGCCCGATCAGGCCGCCCGCCGGGCACTCGACTCGGGTTGCAACACCATCAAGATCAAGGTCGCCCAGCCCGGCCAGCGGCTCGCCGACGACATCGCCCGGGTCAGCGCCGTGCGGGACGCGCTCGGACCAGCCGCGAAACTGCGGGTAGACGCCAACGGCGCCTGGGACCTCGACCAGGCGTTGACCAGCCTGCGGGCGCTAGCAACGTACGACCTCGAATACGCCGAACAACCCTGCCCCAGCACCGCCGAACTGGCGAGCCTGCGGCGAAAGCTGGTCGCGGCGGGCGTCTCGGTGCCCATCGCCGCCGACGAATCGATCCGGCGCAGCCCCAACCCGATGGCCGCCCGCGACGCGGCCGATGTGGCGATCCTCAAAGTGCAGCCCCTGGGCGGGGTGCGGGCCTGCCTGCGGCTGGCCGAGCAGCTAGCCCTGCCCGTCGTCGTCTCCAGCGCGCTGGAAACCTCGATCGGCCTGCTAGCCGGGCTGGCGCTGGCCCGCGCGCTGCCGCAGCCGCCGCTGGCCTGCGGCCTGGAGAGCGGCAACCTGCTGCAACAAGACGTGGTCTCAGCCCCGCTGCGCGCCCAGGCCGGGACGCTACACGCGACGCCGTGGCAGGTCGAGCCCGAAGCCTGCCGAGCCAACGACGAGACCGCCGGGTGGTGGCAGGCTAGGCTGCGTCGAGTAGGGGCCCTGGTACCAAACTGGCCCGGAGCGGAGCTGCAGTGAACTCACCACTACTAGGAGCGGTCCTAGTCGAGGCGCTGCTCGCCTGCGGCGTAACCGATTTCGTGCTGGCTCCCGGCTCGCGCAACTCCGCGGTCTCGCTCGCGCTGCACGAAGCCGAGGTCGCCGGACGGCTGCGGCTCCACGTCCGCGTCGACGAGCGCGTCGCCGCCTTCACCGCACTCGGGCTAGCCAAGGCCAGCCAAGCCGTGACCGCGGTGGTCACCACCTCCGGCAGCGCGGTCGGCAACCTGCTGCCCGCCGCGATGGAGGCAAGGGCCGCCGGAGTCGGCATCGTGTTCGTCACCACCGACCGGCCAGCAGAGCTAGTCGGCACCGGGGCCAGCCAAACCACCGAACAGGTGGGCGCGCTGAGCCCGGCCGTGCACCGCACCATCCGCATCTCTTCCACCGCCAACAACGAGCGCGGCTGGGCCGCCGCCGTCAGCCGGGCCATGGCCATCGCCGCCGGAGCCCGCACCCGCCAGCCCGGCCCGGTGCAGCTCAACGTCGAATTCACCGAGCCGTTGATCTCGACCGTGCCGAAAGCGGCCGTATCGGTGCCGACGATTCACCACAGCCGCCCGAGCGCACCGGTGCAGCTGGCGGCAGGCCCGCGTACCGTCGTCCTGGTCGGCGACGCCACCCCCGAGGTCGGGGCGCAGGCCCGAGCGGTGGCCGAAGCTGCCGGGGTGCCGCTGCTGGCCGAACCAACCAGCAACGCCCGGGCGGGGGAGTGCGCCAGCCAGCACTACCGGCTGCTGCTCGGCAGTTTGCTGGGCCGAGACATCGAGCGAGTCATCTGTTACGGCCACCCCACACTGTCGCGCCCAGTCTCGCAGCTGCTTGGCCGAAACCAGCTAGAGCTGATCGTCGTCACCGATCAGGCCGAATGGAGCGACGCGGGACATGGCGCCACCCAGGTGGTCGACGCGGTCGAACTGGCAGCAGGCGAGCCCGACTGGCTGCGCCGCTGGCAGGAAGCCGACGCTACGCTCGCACAGCGCCGGGAGACCAGCTGGGGCGGGCTGCAGCTCGCCGAGACGGTGGTGACCAGCCTTGGCAGCGAGCACAACCTGGTGCTGGGCGCCAGCATGATTATCCGCGACGCCGACCTAGCCGCCATCGCGGAGTGCCCGCCGGTCTGCTACGCCAACCGCGGCCTGGCGGGCATCGACGGCACCATCGCCACCGCCACCGGCATCGCCCTGGCCACCGGCCGCCCCACCACAGTGCTGCTCGGCGACCTCACCCTGCAGCACGATCTGGGCGCGCTCGTCGCGGTGCCCGGCGAAGCCCAGCCCGACCTGCGGATCGTGGTCAGCGACGACTCCGGTGGCGCGATCTTCTCGCTACTAGAACAGGGCGCACCCGAATACGGGGCCGCCTTCGAGCGCGTCTTCGCCACCCCGCAGCAGATCGACCTGGCCAGCGTGGCCGAATCCCTGGGCTGGGCGGTGAGCGTCGTCACCGACGACGCCGAACTGCGGGCAGCACTGCGCGCGCCTATGTCGGGACGCAGCGTGATCGTGGCGAAGGTGGATCGAGCCACCCGGCGCGCGGCCGCAGCCGCGCTGCGGCGGCTCGGCAAACAACTCTGAAACTCCGGCTAGGAGGTCGTCGCCGCAGCGGCCCGCTCGGCGTCCAGCCGGTCGAACCACTCGCGAACCGCCCAGGTGGCGCGCACGTCGTCCTCGTTGTATTCCAACACCCGGCGTTGAGCCGCGGCTCGCTCGGCCTCATCCGCAGCGGTAGTGGCGGTGTTGAACCAGGACTGCGAGTTCAGCCCGCCCGGATCCTCATCGCGCCACGAGAAGCCAGCGCCCTTGGTGGCGACCTGCTTCAGCCCCAGCCCGTCGACGCCGAAGAAGTGGTCTCTAACGTGGCGAAACAGGTCGACGAAGTTGCTGGGCACCAGCTGCAGCAGGCGTTGCAGCCTCGGCGATGCCCCGGCGGTAGCAATCCGCCGCAACTGCACCACCTCGTAGTCGCTGTAGTGAAAGACGGCGGTGTTCGGATGCTCGGCCAGGAAATCCAGCAGCCAGGCCGCGAAGCTTTCCGCCAACTCCAACTCGGCCTCGCCGGTCATCTCGCAGAACCGGGAGAAGCAGCGATAGGTCTGCTGCCCGGTGGCGCGATCGGTGAGCAGCAGGCCCCACAGGTAGGTGTGGCCACCGTCGTCGGACTCAATATCCAGGTCGATCTCCAGCTCGGTCCGCGGCACCGCGATCGGCTCGGCGGTGATCTGCTGCAGTTCGATGCCCTCGACGATCATGTGGGCGCGCTTGGCGGCCCGCCGCAGCCGCTGCTCGGCCCGGTCGCGATGGGCGGTATTAGGAAGATACTCCGGCAGTAGCGCATTGATATCGGCGACGGCCAGCTCCTCGACCGTGTGGATGCCCAGCTTCGCCAAGGTCTGCAACTCCCGGACGTCCAGCGGCGTCTTGGCGATGCGCAGGCTCAGATCATCGTCGTCCATGCGGGTACGGCAGACCTGCCACCAGTTGCACCACTCGCACTCCTTGACCCGGATCGGCCGCACCGCAGGCTCCGCGGACTCGGCTGGTTGCAGCGCCTGGGTCGCGACATGTACGCGGAACTGGTGCTCGTGGTCGTAACGCTCCAACGCGGAACGCAGCCGGTGACCCGCTGCTGCGGTGCGCGAAAACGTGCGGATGAAACGCTCCGACAGATCAACCCAGGTCACCTCGGGTTGCTGCTCTCGGCAGATGACGCCAGCCAACGGGGTCGCCGCGGCCGCGTCGAGGGCCTCCAGTAGCCGGTATTGGTGGGCCAACTCCAGCAGCACGCCCTCGCGATACATCCGGTAGCGATGGTTCGGCAGCGGCAGCAATTCGCCGATCTTGGTCAGATGCGAGGAGCGCAAGTGATCGGCGCCTCGCTGTGATTCGGTGACCCGGTAGGGCTTGATCCGCACCGGCCAGTAGCCGTTGTCGCCGCGCACCAGCACGTCGGCTTTGCCCTGGCGGTGCTGGCTGGGATCCGGGGGAAGCATCGCTCGGATGATGACGGCCGCGCCGCTGGCTATCGCGGCGACGCTGGTCGAGATAGCCCACGAGCAGTCCACCGCGCCGGTAGCAGCGAGCTGGTCGAACACCTCTTCGGTGAAGTCTTTGCCGCCCTGGAAGGAATCGTGCAGCGATTCGTCCAGCGGCTCGGGTAGTTGGGTGGCAGGCGAAAACAGGTTTTGGATTTTCACCGGGCAGCTGCGGGCCGCGTAGCCGTCGAGCAGGAACGCCGTCATCGCTTTCGGGCCCGATGCAGGGCCACTATGCCCCCGCTCAGATTCTGCCACTCGACTTGCTGCCAGCCAGCCTGGTGAATCAGCGTGGCCAGCCCGGGCTGATCCGGCCAGTCGAGAATAGACTCGGCCAAGTAGCCGTAGGCCGCCGGGTTGCTTGAAAACTTCGCCAACACCGGCACCAGCCGCAGTGCGCCCTGCTCGTAGGCGAACCGCAGCAGGGGCTGAGTCGGCGTGGAGAACTCGGCGATGACCAGCCGGCCGCCGGGTTTGGTGACCCGCAGCATCTCCGCCAGGGCGGCGGCGGTGTCTTCGATGTTGCGCAGGCCATAGCTGATGGTCACCGCATCGAACGAATCATCCGCGTAGGGCAACTGCATCGCGTCAGCCTGAACGAAATCCAACGCTGGGTATTGCTGCTTGCCGACCAGCAGCATCCCCATCGAAAAGTCCGTCGGGAAGACCCGGGCACCCGCCTGCTGCAGCGGTAGTGACGAGGTGCCGGTGCCCGCCGCCAGGTCCAGCACCAGCTCGCCTGGCCGTGGCGTGATGGCCGCAGTTGTGGCGCGCCGCCAGTGGCGATCCTGACCAAAACTCAGCACGTCGTTGATCAGGTCGTAGCGCTTGGCGACGCCGTCAAACATGGCGGCAACCTCTGCCCGGCGTTTGGCCAAGCTGGCCCGGGTTTGCTTCATTCGGACAGCTTAGCTTGGCGAGATCGCCCATGCGCGCCACAATGGTGGCCGTGGCTAAGAAGGATGTTGTACTAAAAGCAGAGAAACTCCGCAAGGCATACGGACCGCACGTGATCGTGTCCGACTTCGACCTTTCGGTACGGGCTGGCGAAGCCGTGGCGTTGACGGGCCGCAACGGCGCGGGCAAGTCGACGGTGCTGCGCTGCCTGGTCGGCGCAGACAAACCCGACGATGGCACCGTCACGCTGCTCGGCAACAAGATGCGCGAGACCGACCCCAACATCCGCCGCGATGTCGCCACCGTCATCGACGACCTGGATTTTTTTCCTGACCTTTCGGTGGTGGAGCACCTAGATCTGCTGGCCCGCGCGCACGGCATCGCCGACCCCGACGACCTGGTCGACGAGGTGCTGGAAGAGGTGCAGCTGGTGCCGCAGGCCTCGCAGCTGCCGACCACGCTGTCTAGCGGCCAGCGCCGTCGCCTAGCGCTCGCGACCGCATTCGTGCGGCCCCGGCGGCTGCTGGTGATGGACGAACCCGAGCAACGCCTGGACGTTGAGGGCGTGGCCTGGCTGGGTGAGCGAATCAAGGCCGACCTGGCCGACGGCCTGGCGGTCGTGCTGGCCAGCCATGAGCCTTCGCTGCTGCAGGCTATCAACGCTCGCGAAGTTCGGCTGGGGCAATCGTGAACGACGCATTCGCCGACATCGGGGTAGCCGACGAGAAGCAGCTGCGGCTCCTCGTCAGGGATTGGCGCCGCGGCCGCGCCGACCGCAACCTGATCCAGGCGCTCCAAGACGCCTACATCATGGTGTTCGCCGTTGTGCTCATCGGCGCGATGCTCGTCAACTCGATCCTGCAGGCGCAAAGCGACATTTCCAGCTGTGACACCAGCCAGTGCCTGGCCGCCAGGGGGCTGCTGCCGTGGGCGACCGTCGCGGGCAGCCTGGCGTTTGCGCTGGTGGCCTCCCGGATGTTCGGCCCGATCATCGCCTCGGCCGCTGAAGGCTTCTGGTTCATGGCCTCCCCGATGGATCGCCGCCGGCTGCTGGCCGGTCGGCTGATCGCCGCCGTGATCGTCGCCGCAGTGGTTGGTGCGGCGGCCGGGGCGCTGGTGGCGGCTTTGACCGGCTCCACCCTCGAACATGTCGGCATCTGGGCGCTGGCCGCTGGGCTAGGAGTGTTTGGGTTGACGGCGCTCGCCGCCGCCGAACAGGGCTCGGATCGCCAATGGGTGTTGCGGGTGCTGCAGGCGCTGGCCGGGCTTAGCGCCGTGGCCACGCTGGTGGGCTTGGTCGGCATCTCGGCTGGCTGGTTCCCGGTAGCGGCGTTGGAGCAGTTGAGCATCGAGTTCGCCTATGTGGTGGCCGCGCTCGGCCTGCTGCTTGGCCTGATCTCGGTCGTCGTGGCCTATCTGCGGCTGCGTAGCATCAGGCGGCAGGCGCTGACCTCCGGCAGCCAGCTGTTGGCCGGTATGCAGGGCGCAGCCTTCGCCCTGGACTTCGCGCTGGTGCGCGACATCATGGTGGAGCACGAGGCTAAAAAACGCGGCCACGTGCGAGCCACCCGCGGCAGGGGCTATGGCACCTCGGCGCTGGTGCTGCGCGACGTGCAGCGGCTGCTGCGCCGCCCGCAACCGCTACTGTTGTGGCTGGCCTCAATGCTGGTGCCCTATGCCGTGGAGGGGCTAGGGATCGCGGTGCTGAGCGCACCGGTCTCGGCCTTCGTGTTGATGATCGCGCTGATCGGTTTCTTCAACTCGCTGCGGGTGCTTACCCGCACCAAGGGGCTGCAGCGGTGCTTCCCGTTTGCGCCGGCCCAGATCCGTACCGCCGCGATGGTGGTGCCCGGCGTACTGGCCCTGGTCTGGGTGATTGCGGTCACCCCGGCCTTCCTGGGCTGGTTCGCCGAACCGGTTGAGCCGTTCCAGGGTGCGACCACCGCGCTTATCGCAGGCCTTGCCGGGTTCCTGGCGGCCGTGCGTTGGGTGTCGGCAAAACCTGCCGACTACTCCGGCCCGATGGTCGCGGTCGGCATGGGCGCCATGCCGCCCGGAATGATGTTCTCGTTCCTGCGCGGCATCGACATCGTCGCGATTATCACGCTGCCGGTGGTGTTCAACCTGCCGGTGTGGATCTCGCTGATTATCGCCGCCATCGTGTTCTCGGTGCTGCGCACCGGTTTCGACACCCAGGCGATCATGGAGCAATCCGAGGAGCAGCGCAAGCAGTTGGAGGAAGCCAAGGCAGCCGCCAAGGGCGGGCAAGCTGGCCCGGCCAAGAAGACCAAGGTGCGCCGGCGCTCCTGAGGGCACGGGATCTGGTGTGCTGATCCCGCGGAAAAGTCACGCTAATTCGCCGATAAAGCGCTGCAATGGTCGATAACCGCCCACTGGTGTGAGTTTTCCGCAGGTCAACCGGTTAACTAGGGCGTCGGTTCCAGCCCCAAGGCTTGCAGCATGGGCACGAACTTGGCGCGGGTCTCGGCCAGCTCGGCTTCGGGCTGGGACGCGGCAACCAGCCCCGCGCCCGCGAACAGCTGGATGCTGGTCGGGTCTTCGGCGGTCAGTTGGCCGCCGCGCAGCGCGATCATCCACTCACCGTCTCCGGCCGTGTCGACCCAGCCGATCGGCCCGGCGTAGCGGCCCCGATCCAGGGTTTCGTGGTCGTTGATGATGGTTAGGGCCGAATGCATGGGGGTGCCGCAGACGGCGGCGCTGGGGTGCAGCGCGGCCGCCAGTGCCAGCGCGCTGGCCTCCGGCTCGCACACGCCGGTGATGTCGGTGGCCAAGTGCAGCACGTTGGGCAACGCCAGCACCGAGGCCGACTCAGGCACGTTCATCGCCGAGCAGAACGGCGCGAGGGACTCGGCGACACTCTCGACCGCGAACTGGTGCTCCGCGAGATCCTTCTCGCTGCGGGCCAGCGTGGCCGCCCGCTGCACCTGATCCGCGACGTCGGGGTCGATCGAAACGGTGCCCGCCAGCACCCGGGAGGTAGCCAGGGCGCCCTGGCGGCGCACCAGCAGTTCCGGGGTGGCGCCGAGGGTCTGATCCACCAGATACGTCCAACACTTCGGGTACAACTCGGCCAGCCGCGCCACTAGGTAGCGTTCGTCGATTGGTTCTTCGGCCGTCGCGATCAGGTCACGCGCCAGCACCACCTTGCGGGCCTCGCCCGCCTTGATCAGATCGACGACCGTCGAAACATTCTTCGTCCAGTCGTGTTGGGAGGCTGATCCGCTGACTAGGGTCAAGCCCGTAGGTGGGCTGGGCGGTTGCCCAGGCTGGGGCTTGGGCGCGTTCAGATTTTCATCGCCGACCCTGGTCAGCCAGGTTTTGCCGTAGCGTCGGCCAATAATGATTTCGGGAACGATCAGCACCGAGGACTGCTTGGAGCGCTCGGGGTCGAAGGTGAAGGAGCCGACAGCCAGCGGGCCGATCCCATATTCGCCGGGCAGTTCGGTGTCGTGGTCGATGCTCGCGGCCACCTCGCCCCACCAGACGTCGGCGGCGTCGGCGTAGTCGGTCTCAAACCTGGCCACCTCGCCTAGGGCGACGAAACCGTCACCGCGTCGCAGAAAAGCCGCAGCGGTCTGGCCATGCGGCAGGTATTGCGGCAGTGGCCCCGGGTCCTCGATGGCGATCGTGCTGGCACGAAGCCTCGTGGTAGAGAAATCTAGGATCATCACTGCGACCATAGCCCAGGCGTCGCCGCGAAGCGACTGCGCGTCCCAAAGTGGGTATTTTCGCTATCAAAAGTTTGGCTAAATACTCCAATTTTGGCTACTAGATACGCTCAACCGCCGGTATTGTGAGGTATTTGGATTAAGGGGTGCCACAAGCCCTAGACTGCTTGGTGCGGAATACGCAGCTACAGTGCAGGAGACTAGATGGCTTTGCAGTCGGGCGAGAGTAAGACTTTGTCGGAGAACCAGGCTGACGTAGTAGTCGTCGGAGCAGGCCCTGGCGGTTCTTCGACAGCTGCTCACCTCGCCAATCGCGGCCTCGATGTCATCCTGCTAGAGAAAAGCCGATTCCCGCGCGACAAGGTGTGCGGCGACGGGCTCACCCCCCGCGGCACCAGGGCGCTGACCCGGCTGGGCATCGACACCAGCGAAGAGGCGGGCTGGCTGCACAACAAGGGCCTGCGAATCCACGGCGGCAAAGTCGCCCCCTTTGAACTCGACTGGCCGACGCTCACCGATTATCCGCCGCACGGCCTCACCAGCAAGCGCGCCGACTTCGACCTGATGCTGGCCCAGCACGCCGAATCCCGCGGCGTCCGGCTGGTGCAAGAAGCCGCCGCCAAGGACCCGATCCTGGATGAAAAGACTGGCCGCATCGTCGGCGTCACCACCAAGCAGGGCGAGCAATATCGCGCCCCCATCGTGGTGGCCGCAGACGGCCGATCCTCCCGGCTGGCGGTCGCGATGGGCCGGATGAAGCGCGACGACCGGCCAATGGGCGTGGCGGTGCGCACCTACTACCGCAGCCCCCGCTCCAACGACAACTACCTCGACTCCTGGCTGGAGCTGTGGGATGGCAAGCCGCACGAATCGGCACTGCTGCCCGGCTACGGCTGGATCTTCGGCATGGGCGACGGCACCAGCAACGTCGGCCTCGGTGTGCTAAGCACCTCCAAGGGCTACGGCAACACCGACTACCGGCAGCTGCTGAAGCGCTGGCTCGACAACACCCCTGAAGAATGGGGTTTCCGCGACGAAAACCAGGTCGGCAAGATACAGGGCGCGGCGCTGCCGATGGCCTTCAACCGGGTACCGGCCTACGGCCGCGGCCTCGTCCTCGTGGGCGACGCGGGCGGCATGGTCAACCCGTTCAACGGCGAGGGCATTCCCTACGCCATGGATTCCGGCGAATGGGCCGCCGACCACATCGCCGAGGCGAAGGCCCGCGGCTTCGGTACGAGCAGCGCCGAACGGGTGCTGCACGCCTACCACAAGCACCTGAAGGCCGAGTGGGGCGGCTACTACCGCCTTGGTACCGTCTTCGTTCGTCTCATCGGCGACCCGCGCATCATGCGGTTGTGCACCACCTACGGGTTGCCGATCAAGCCGCTAATGCGGTTCTTGCTCAAATTCATGTCGCATCTCACCGACGAAACCGACGGTGACATCAGCGACCGCGTCATTCACGTCCTCGAGACGCTGGCTCCGGCGGCCTAGGCACGAAAAGGGGTAATCATGAATCCATACATTCCCATCATTGGCATGGTGGTACTGGCGACGGGGTTCGTCGTCGTCTCGATTCTGCTTAGTGCTCGGGTCGGTCCAGCCCGCTACAACCGGGTCAAGTACGACGCCTACGAGTGCGGCATCCAACCGACCCCGCAGCCCATCGGCGGCGGCCGGTTCCCGGTGAAGTACTACATCACCGCCATGATGTTCATCGTCTTCGACATCGAAGTTGTCTTTTTGTATCCGTGGGCGGTGGCGTTCAAACAGCTACCACTGTTCGCGGTCATGGAAATGGTCGTATTTATCGTGGTGCTCGCCGTCGCTTACGTCTACGTGTTGCGCCGCCACGGCCTGGATTGGGAGTGAGGACCACACATGGGTCTTGAAGATAAAATCCCGCAAGGAGTGCTGCTCACCTCGGTCGAGGCAATCGCCGGTTGGATGCGGAAAACATCGCTGTGGCCGGCCACCATGGGCCTGGCCTGCTGCGCCATCGAAATGATGGCCTTCGGCACGCCACGCTTCGATGCCGGGCGCTGGGGCCAAGAGGTATTCCGGGCCTCACCACGGCAGGCCGACCTAATGATCGTCTCCGGCCGGGTCAGCCAGAAGATGGCGCCAGTGGTCCGGCAGGTCTACGACCAGATGCCCAATCCCAAGTGGGTACTGTCGATGGGGGCCTGCGCCAGCTCCGGCGGCATGTTCAACAACTACGCCATCGTCCAGGGCTGCGACCACTTCCTGCCCGTCGACATTTACCTGCCAGGCTGCCCGCCGCGGCCCGACATGCTGATCGACGCGATCATGAAGCTGCGCCAAGAAGTCATGCACTGGCCGATGGGCGCCAACATGATCGAGAAGATCGACACCGAGGAACAGGCCGCGCTGGAACGCCCGGCATCCATCGAGATGAAGGGGCTAATGCGGTGACGAATCTGCCTGATACCAACCGTGGCGCGAACCCCACCGCCCCGTTTGCCGTCAAGAAGGGCATGTGGTCGCGCGGCCCCGGCGACACCTCCGGCTACGGCGGCCTGACCCGGACCCTGGCCATGCCAGGCATAAGCGAGCCCCCGTTCGACCCGACCGCCGACGCCATCTGGGCGCGCGCCAAGGAAGTCGTCCCGGCCCTAAGCGATGCCCCGGTGCTCTACGATCGCGGCGAACTGACGATCTACGTGGACCGCAGCGACCTGCTGGAGACGGTCCGCCAATTCCGTGACGACCCCGAGCTGCGGTTTGAGATCTGCATGTCGGTGTCCGGGGTGCACTATCCCGAGCAGACCGGCGCCGAGCTGCACGTCGTCTACCACCTGCTGTCGATCACCCACCACCACCGGGTTCGCCTAGAGGTCAGCTGCCCCGAAGGCGACCAGCACGTGCCCTCCGTCGTGGCCACTTACCCGATGGCCAACTGGCACGAGCGGGAAACCTGGGACATGTTCGGGATTATCTTCGACGGTCATCCCGCGCTAACCCGCATTTTGATGCCGGACGACTGGGTCGGCCACCCACAGCGCAAGGACTATCCGCTCGGCGGCATCGACGTCGAGTACAAGGGTGCCAAGGTGCCCGCGCCTGACGACCGGAGGCAGTACTCATGAGCAACGCTGATTTCTACGCTGGCGCGAACGAAGAGAAAGCCGACCGCGTCTACCTGGCACAGGGCGGTGACTGGGCGGGCATTGCCGCCGAGCAGGCCGAACGCGGCGACGAGACCATCGTGGTCAACATGGGCCCGCAGCACCCCTCCACCCACGGCGTGCTGCGGCTGATCCTGGAGATGGACGGCGAAACCGTCACCTCCATCCGCCCCGGCATCGGCTTCTTGCACACCGGCATCGAAAAGAACATGGAATACAAGACGTGGACCCAGGGTGTGACCTACTGCACCCGGATGGACTACGTCGCCCCGTTCTTCAACGAGGCCGTGTACTGCCTGGCGGTCGAAAAACTGCTGGGCATCACCGACGACATTCCCGAGCGCGCCAGCGTGCTGCGGGTGCTGGTGATGGAACTGAACCGAATCGCCTCGCACCTGGTCGCTATGGGCACCGGCGGCATGGAGATCGGGGCGCTGACCGTCATGACCATCGCGTTCCGGGAACGCGAAATGATCCTGGACTTCCTGGAAGACCTCACCGGGCTGCGCATGAACCACGCCTACATCCGGCCCGGCGGCGTGGCCAACGACCTGCAAGAGGGCGGGCTGGATCACCTGCGCACGGTCATCGACTGGCTGCACAAGCACCTGCCCGAGTACGCCGCCTTCAACAACGCGAACCCCATCTTCAAGCTCCGCATGGAAGGCGTGGCCAAGATGGACCTGACCGCCTGCATGATGATGGGCGTCACCGGGCCGATCCTGCGCTCCACCGGCTACGACTGGGATCTTCGCAAGGTCGCGCCGTACTGCGGCTACGAAACCTACGACTTCGACACCGTCACCTGGGACACCGAGGACGCCTACGGCCGGTTCCGGATCCGCCAGGATGAATGCTGGGAGTCACTGAAGATCGTCGAGCAGTGCCTGGAACGCCTGGAGCGAACCCAGGGCCAACCGGTGATGGTTGGCGACGCGAAGATCGCTTGGCCCGCGCAGCTGTCGCTGGGCCCGGACGGCCAGGGCAACTCCAACGAACACATCCGTCACATCATGGGCGAGTCGATGGAGGCGCTGATCCACCACTTCAAGATCGTCACGGAGGGCTTCAAGGTGCCGGTTGGCCAGGTCTACCAGGCCATCGAATCGCCCAAGGGTGAGCTCGGCGTTCACCTGGTCTCCGACGGCGGACCCAAACCCTACCGGGCGCACTTCCGCGACCCCGGCTTCAATCACTTGCAGTCCGTGCCATTGATGTGCGACGGGGCCATGATGTCCGATGTCGTGGTGGCCGTTGCCAGCATCGACCCTGTTCTTGGAGGTGTGGACCGATGAGCGGTCACTTCGCCAGCCACTTTGATGAGTCCGGTTCGGTTGACTACAGCGACTCGTCGACCAACATTGACGAGACGACCGTCGCCGAACTGCGGGAACTGGCCGCGCGCTACCCGCAGCCGCGCTCGGCGCTGCTGCCGATGCTGCACCTCGTGCAGTCGGTGGACGGCCGTATCAGCCCGTACGGCATCGAGGTGTGCGCCGACATCCTGGGCATCAGCACCGCCCAGGTCTCCGGCGTCGCCACGTTCTACACCATGTACAAGCGTCGCCCCGGCGGCAAGCACCACCTGGGCATCTGCACCACCGCGTTGTGCGCCGTGATGGGCGGCGACATCCTGCTGGATCGGGCCAAGGAAACCCTCGGCATCGACGAGAACCAGACCACCGAGGACGGCATGTTCTCGCTGGAACGCCTCGAATGCAACGCCGCCTGCGACTTCGCGCCCGTCGCGATGGTCAACTGGGAGTTCTTCGACAACATGGATCCCGAAAAGCTGGACGAACTGATCGACTCGCTGCGCTGCGGCAAGCAGGTCGCTTCGCCGCGCGGCGCCACGATCACGTCCTGGCGGGAGGCCGAGCGAGTGCTCGCCGGCTTCGACGACGGCCGAGCAGACGAAGGGCCCTCGGCGGGCCCCGCCTCGCTGACCGGTCTGGAGATCGCCCACGAGAAGGGCTGGCAGGCGCCGGATCCCGACGCGCTGCCCGCCGCTGCGGCTGAGGAGGAGACAAGTGACTGATCTGCTAACCCCAGTCCTCTCGGCTCAGTGGGGAACCGACAAGTCGTGGAAGCTCGCTA
>PDSD01000010.1 GCA_002748325.1 Arachnia propionica
GGCACGCAGCGAATGCTCGGCCGCCACCGCCAGCTTCATCCCTGAGGCTGCCGTGCGGTAGCTGAGCATCAACCGCTCCCCGTCACCCCGATGCTCAACCGGCTGCAGCACCCGGCCACTGAATTTGGGTGCCCGCCGGGGATCGGCCTGCCCGGTGGCGCTCGCCACCGGCTCGTCGGAGCTGCCGTCTTGGTGGTTCACGATCTGGGAGCCGATCGCCACCTGGGCGTCGGCATCCAGCACGGTGATCGCCACCTCGATCAGCGCGAGATGCCGGTCGGTGAACGAAACCATCCGGCTGGATCGCACCCGAACCCGCTTGCCCGTGGCGGTGCGCCAAGTCACGTCTCGGATCAGCTGCCCCTCGCGGAAATCCAGGCTGCGCTCGTAGGCTTCCAGGCTCGCATCGCCAAGCCGCAGGGCCTCCCCGTCGATACTGAGCTGCACGGCGGTGGCATCGGGCAAGGTGACGATGCTCTGGCCCGTCCTGGCAAACCCGTAAGCATCCTCGGCATGTTTTATCGGCCAGGTCTCGTGAAAGCCATTGATGAAGGCACCGGGATTGGCCGTATCGCCGCCTTCCTCGGGGCCACCACGCAGCCCTAGGTAGCCGTTGCCGACCGCGAACAGCGTCTCGGTCAGCCCCGCATCTGCTTCGGAAGGTTCGGTTTCGATCAGCCGCCAGGCAGCAATGGGAAACCGGCCGCGATCCATCGGATCATCGGTTAGGTGACGCATCAATCCTCCAACAGCTCAGCCAGGTCGGCGACGACAACATCCGCGCCAGCGGCCCGCAACTCGGCAGCCCCAACGCCCCGATCCACGCCGACCACCAGCCCGAACCCGCCAGCGGCCCCAGCGTTCACCCCAGCCAACGCATCCTCGACGACGACCGCATCACCGGGCGCCACGCCCAGCTCGGCGGCAGCTGCTAGGAAGGTGTCGGGAGCCGGTTTGCCGGGCAAGCCCTCGGCCTTGGCCTTGAGACCGTCCACGATGACGGGAAAAAACTCGCTCAGCCCGGCCGCCTGGAGTATCGCCTGCGCATTCGCCGACGACGAAACCACCGCCAGTCCGGCCCCTCGACCGGCCAGGTGCTCAATCAGCGCGACCGACCCTAGGTAAGCCTGCACGCCCTCGCTGGCCACAACATCGTTGAAAACCTGATTCTTACGATTACCCAGCCCACAGACCGTCTCGGCTTGCGGCGAATCCGACGGTTCACCCTCGGGCAGCGTGATGCCCCGAGAGTGCAGGAAGTCGCGCACCCCGTCATAGCGGGGCTTGCCATCAACGAAAGCAAAATAGTCCTGCTCGGTATATGGCGGCTGGCCGGGCAAGCTGGCCAGGTACTGGTTGAACATGTCCGCCCAGGCCCGCATATGCACCTCGGCGGTCGGCGTGATCACGCCATCAAGGTCGAATAGATAGCCACCGGCAGCATCCCAATTCATAGCCCAACCATAGTGTCGAACCGCAACTATCTTTCCGCTGCACCACGATCACCCAGCGGCAACGGTTTCGAGCTTTCACGCCAGGTCATTGAACTGCGGCCGCAACGCCCACCACAGCGGCGGAAATTGCTAAGCAAGCTCGCTTAGCGGATGCGAGCGGGCATACCGCTGGCAGCTGCCACACCAATACAGGTTGCGCCCCTCCAGCTGCTTGGCCTGCACCGGCGTACCGCACACCAGGCACGGCTGGCCCAAGCGGCGATACACGTATACCTCGCCGCCGTGGGCGTCGACGCGGGGTGGCCGGTTTTGGTTCTCCGGCGAGTGCTGCGGCAGCACCGTGTCGATCTCGCCGGTGCGAACGCCATAGGCCATGAGTTCGACCAGGTCCTGCCACATCGCGTCCCAAGTGGGGCGGCTGATCCGGTTTCCCGGCGTGGTGGGGCGAATCCCGTGGCGAAACAACACCTCGCAGCGATAGATGTTGCCTACCCCGGCGCTGATCCGCTGATCCAACAGCAACGACGCGATACTTCGGCCAGAGCGCCGCACCCGTGCAAAGCCGCGCTCGGGATCGGCGTCGGCCCGCAGCGGATCCGGCCCCGAGGCAGCCAGCACCTCAGCCTTCTCTTCGCTGGTCACCGCCCGGCACCACTGCGGCCCATGCAGGTCGGCGGCCATGGAGTTGGCCGCGATCCGCAACCGCACCACACCCTGCGGGGCGCTTTCGGGGCGCAGCCGAAACTTGCCGATCAGACCGAGATGAATGTGCACCCAGCTGGGCTCGGGCACGTCAAAGCCAAGAAACAAGTGTTTGCCGACGGCCTCCGCCGCCACCAGCCGCTGCCCGTCCAACCGGGCCGCCTCGACGGCGAACCGCCCCTGCGGCGAACTGACGCGCACCGGTTCATCACCGAAGGCCGTCGCGAGATCACGGGCGAGGCCATGAATAACATGACCCTCAGGCACGGTCGCGATCAGTCCATGCGCGCACCCCAGTAATTACGAGCGGGATCGTAATGCCCAGCATGGGCCACATCGCCCAGAAATAGCCGCCGCCGCTGAAGAACCAGACCATCGTGAAGAACACCGCCATGCCAGCCCAAACAGCAAACATGCTGTTAAAAGCTTTCCGAGACTTCGACAGTTCCCGCGGCCCGGCAACCACCGGCAGCTTGGTGCGCGGCAACAGGTCTTCCACCAGGGAGCGAATCTCGCCCAGCCGCTTCACCGTCATCGCCTTATCCAGCCGCGACTGATACTCCTGGTTGTCCAGCTGCCCCGCTGCGTAGGCATCGGCCAGCATTGAGGCCACCGCGTCACGGTCAACGTCGGTGGCCCGCAAATCGGCGTTCATCGGCAGGCGGGGATCCTCGCTGAAACCCTCCCACGGATCGGCCGGCGGCACGGTCATGCGCGGGTGCTCTCGTACTCACTCATCGCGTCGATGCGGCGCTGGTGGCGCTCTTCACCGGAGAACGGGGTATCGAGGAAGGTGCG
>PDSD01000041.1 GCA_002748325.1 Arachnia propionica
GTGATGTTTACCACCACCGCCACCTGCACAACTGTGAGCCGGTTAGGGCTTCACCATCGCTTCACTCATTGCTGCTAGTGCTCAACTCCGAGTCGATAGCCCCAGGATGACCCTCCATGAACTCGTTGATCTCACTTTGCGATGCTTTCAACTGCGGATCATTTTGCAGGTAGTACTTGGTTTCCCGGGCGATCAAACCGGAGAGCACCAGCAGACCCAGCAGGTTTGGCAAGGCCATTAGACCGTTCATGATGTCGGCGAAGCTCCACACGATCTTTAGTGGGATGGTCGCACCGATGTAGACGACGATCGTGAAGATGATTCGATACGGCAGCGTCGCCTTGACACCGAACAGCCGCTCAATGCTGCGGTCGCCGTAGTAAGACCAGCCAAGGATCGTCGAGAAGGCGAACAGCACTACGCCGATGGTGACGATGTAGCCACCCCATTGCCCGGGCAAACCATGGCTGAACGCCATGCCGGTCAGCAGCGCAGCGGATTCACCGGAATCCCACACGCCGGTAGTCACGAGCACCAGGCCGGTCATGGTCACCACGATGATCGTGTCAATGAAGGTCTGGGTCATGGAAACCAGGCCCTGCCGCACCGGGTGCGAGGTCTTCGCTGCGGCTGCGGCGATGGCAGCGGAGCCCATGCCGGATTCGTTGGAGAAGATGCCGCGGGCCACACCCATCTGGATGGCGATCATGATGCCTCCGGCAGCGCCACCAGCTGCCGCAGGCCCGGTGAAGGCACCCGCGAAGACCTGTTGGAACGCGCCGGGAACGGCGGCGGCGTTGACGATCAGGATGTATAGGGCACCCATCACGTAGGCCAAGATCATGAACGGCACCAATGCTGCGGTGACGCGGCCGATGGAACGGATGCCGCCAAGGATTACCAGGCCAACCAGGATTGCGATAACAACCGCGACGATTTGGTTGTTAAACCCAAACGAGTCCGTCATATTCTCTGCCACCGCGTTGGCTTGAGTCATGTTGCCGATGCCGAAGCTAGCCAGCGCCGCGAACACTGCGAACGTAATAGATAGTGCGACACCGGCGCGTCCCTTAATGGCTTTCATCAGGTAGTACTGCGGGCCACCAGAAATCTCGCCGTTATCGTCAACCTTGCGGAACCTCACCGCCAAGAATGCTTCAGCGTACTTGGATGCCATACCGACCAGGCCGGTCACCCACATCCAAAACAGCGCGCCGGGGCCGCCAATGGAGATCGCGGTAGCCACACCGACGATGTTGCCAACGCCAACCGTGGCCGCCAGGGCCGTCGTCAACGCCTGGAAATGCGAGATGTCGCCGCCTTCGGCATCATCGTCGCTGCGCTGCCAAAACGCGAGTCGTAGCGCGGGCCAAAGCCGAGTGAACTGGACGCCATGCAACCGGATAGTGAGCCACAGGCCAGTCAACAGCAACAGTGGGATTAGCAGAAAAGGCCCCCACACGAAGCCCGAAAGAGCATCAAGAAACTGCTGCAGCGATTCCATTATTTCCTCTCACAACAACCAAACAATTCCAGCAACCTAACAAAAGATGGCCCACTAGGTAACCGCCTTGCGAAATTTTGGACTCCACTAACATGGGATGGTGAACATTGACGCCAGACCCGGATCGCTTCCTCGCCTGCTTCCTGCTGCCGAAGCACGCGAACGACTGTTGGCGAATTTGCGACAGCTTGCAGGTGATTTCACAACGGCTACCGTCTCTGCCATCGAGCAACGCTACGACTGGTTTCGCCAGCTGGATGCCGAGTCTCGCTCCTGGATCGGCGTGGTCGCCCGAGCAGGCATTGACGGTTTCGTCACCTGGTTCAGCGGCAAGCCGTTTGCGCCGGAAAGCGTATTCGCTGTCGCCCCTCGCACGATGGCAGGCCGAATCACGCTGCAGCAAACTGTTGAGCTTGTTAGGACGACCACCGAGATCGTCGAAGAGCAGGCGCAGCGGGCCGTTCCTGCCGAGCAGCGTCACCTGGTTCAGCTAGGGGTTGTCTCGTATTCACGCGAAGTGGCTTTTGCTGCCGCCGCTATTTACGCCAAGGCGGCAGAGAGCCGGGGTGCCTGGGATTCCCGCATTGAGGCCAGCATCATCGACGCTGTCGTCCGAGCTGACACCAGTGAGGTTGTGTTTTCTCGCGCCTCCGCTTTGCACTGGGACACCGAAGCGCCCGTGGTAGCCACGGTCACCGGGGCAGTATCTGAGCAGCGGCTATTCGACCTGCGCCGCGCCACTCGTCGGCTCGGTGTGGACCTGCTAGCTGCGTCCCAGGGCGAGCGGCTTATTTGTTTACTCAGCGGCAGCCCGGTTACCGAATCAGCCGACGCGGTCGAGATTGCGACCGCATTGGAGCCGCACCTGCCCGACACCGGCCCGCTGGTGGTGGGACCCGTCGCTGCCGGGATGTCGGGTGTTGCCTCATCGGTGCGAGCTGCGGTTGCCGGTTTCCGAGCCGCCAAGGCTTGGCCGGAAAGCCCACGGACGCTATCCGCTCAACAACTGTTACCCGAGCGTGTCCTCATTGGCGACAGCCTGGCCGTAGATCATCTGGTGGACGAAATATTTGGCCGGCTACGACAAAGTCCGGAGCTACTGAGCACCATGCAGGCCTACTTCGATCACGGCTGCGCGGTTCAAACTACTGCCCGCAGCCTTTTCGTCCACCCGAATACCGTGCGCTACCGGCTGGGCCGCATCGAAGACCTGACCGGCTACTCCCCCTTGATCTCCAGGCAGGCTTACGTGCTACGTCTCGCGGCCACCTTGGGCCAGCTTCGCGACTAGCGCGCGGCAGCAGCCACTGGGCTATCCGAAGGCGAGGCATCATCGCGATACCAAACCCGGAATAGATTACAAAATTAGTATCAACTTTGGTGCTCTCCCACTGTTTTTTCTGTTGATTTCCTACAAAACATGGCGTTAGCTTTTCGTCATGTTGCGTCCCGCCCCAGACTCGTAAACCGGGCATGCTGGAAGGCGTGCTTGCAATCGTTGCCCCGGGCCAAGGCGCCCAGCGTCCAGGTTTCTTGCAGCCTTGGCTGTCGGTGCCACAGTTCGCCGAACGGCTGGCTGAATTTGCCGAAATCACCGGCCTGGATCTCCCCCAGCTCGGCAGCAGCGCCGACGCGAACACCATCCGCGACACCGCAATCACCCAGCCACTGCTGGTGGCAGCCGGGATCACCAGCTCCGAGCTGCTGCTAGGGCAAGACGCCAACTGGGATTCCGGCGTGATACTTGCTGGGCACTCGGTGGGCGAGGTGACTGCGGCGGCGCTTAGCGGCGTGCTGCCCGCGAGCACAGCGATGGCTTTTGTGCAAGCGCGCGGCGCAGCAATGGCCGTTGCCGCGGCGGCAGAGTCCACCGGCATGACGGCCATCCTGGGCGGTGACCCGGATCAGGTAGCGACCGCAGTGACCGCCAGCGGCTGCACCATCGCCAACAACAATGGCCGCGGCCAGCAGGTGGCCGCTGGCACCGCCGAACAGCTCGCGATGCTAGCCGCCTGCCCGCCTCGTCGCAGCCGACTGGTGCCGCTCAGCGTCGCGGGCGCCTTCCACACCTCTCACATGGTTCCCGCCGCCAACCAACTCAACCGCTTCGCCGCAGACATCAGCGCGGCCAGGCCGCAATGCCTGCTGCTGTCCAACCTCGACGGTGCGCTGGTCGAAGACGGCCCCGACTACCTGCGCCGCCTAATCGAACAGGTCGCCCAGCCGGTGCGCTGGGATCGCTGCCAAGACACGCTGGCCGAGCTGGGAGTCACCGGCCTGCTAGAGCTGCCACCTGCCGGCACGCTGACCGGGCTGGCCAAGCGCAACCTTCCCGGAGTTGACCTGTTCAGCCTGAACACCCCAGACCAGCTTGACGAGGCGCGAGCCTTCGTCACCACCCACACCCATTCTTTGGAGCGACGATGACTCTGCAAACCCGTCCCAGCGACAGTTTTTCTCGCGTGCTCTCAGTCGGCTGCGCGCGAGGTTCTCGTAGCGTCAGCAACGAAGAAATGTGCGAGCTGATCGATTCCACCCCGGAGTGGATTGAACAGCGAACTGGGATCGTGTCGCGGCAATGGGCCACCGACGACGAATCGCTGCTCAGCCTGTGCACGAGCGCCTCAAAGACTGCGATAGAGCGCTCCGGCTTAACGGTAGCCGAGATCGACGCAGTGCTAGTGGCCAGCGTCTCGCACACCCAGCCGACCCCATCGTTAGCCGCATTGCTAGCGAACCAGCTGGGCGTAGGCGATGTCGCCGCCTTCGACATTTCCGCGGCCTGCGCAGGATTCTGCCACGGCGTCGCTTTGGCCGACGGCATGGTACGCACCGGATCATCCCGCCACGTTTTGGTCGTAGGGGCTGAGCTATTGAGCCGGTTCACCGACTTCAACGACCGCACGACGGCATTCTTGTTTTCGGATGGCGCGGGCGCAGTCGTGGTGGGCCCCAGCGATACCGCTGGCATCGGCCCGACTGTGTGGGGATCTGCCCACGACCAGCACGACGCGATCGACGCTGAGCCTTGGGACGATCTCACCGGCCCCAAACCCTATATCCGCATGGACGGCCGCCGCGTGTTTCGCTGGGCAACCACATTCATCGCGGAAAAGGCGAAGGAAACCCTTGCCGCCGCTGGGCTGACGCCGGAGGACTTGGATGTTTTCATCCCGCACCAGGCCAACAACCGCATCACCGACTCAATGTTGCGCCAACTGCAACTGCCCGAGCACGTCGTGGTGTCACGCAACATCGTCGCCATGGGCAATTCGTCTGCCGCATCGATCCCGCTGGCGATGGAAGACCTGCTACTTACCGGCCAGGCAACCAGCGGCGATACCGCCCTGGTTATTGGCTTTGGGGCTGGCCTGGTCTACGCCGGCCAAACCTTACTACTGCCCTAGACCCCAACTGAAAGGAAAAACACCATGCCCACCACTGAAGAGATCCGTACCTCCCTTGCCGAAATCGTCACCGAAGTAGCCGGAGTCGCCGGTGAAAGCGTGCAGCTGGACAAGTCGTTTGTGGATGATCTAGGCGTCGATTCGTTGTCGATGGTTGAGATCATCTACGCCTGCGAGGACAAGTTCGGCGTCGAGATTCCCGACGAGAGCGCGAAAAGCCTGTCGACAGTAGGCGATGCCGTGGCCTACATCGAACGTGCAGTTGGCTAATTGCGCTAGCTGGGTGCCCAGCCGCCACGACTTCAGCCGTTGAACTAGGAGACATATGACCATCGTCATCACGGGACTTGGCGCGACCACCCCACTGGGCGCGGATGTCGCGAGCAGCTGGGATGCGCTTCTGGCGGGCCGTTCGGGCGTCAGCAGCATCACCGAGGAATGGGCGGCCGAGCTGCCGGTGCAGTTCGCTGCGTCGCTCGTCGAAGACCCAGCCAGCAAGCTGGAACGCACCCAGGCCCGACGCCTGGATCGTTCTTCTCAGGCTGCCCTGGTGGCTGCCACCCAGGCCTGGCAGGATGCGGGGCTGGCTGGCAGTGAGGACGTGGATCCTGACCGGTTGGGCGTAGTGGTCGGCACCGGCATCGGCGGGCTGCAAACCACGCTTTCGGCCTGGGACACCTTCCGCGAAAAAGGCGCCCGCCGCGTCTCGCCGATGACGATTCCCATGTTGATGTCTAACGCCCCTGCTGCGGCGGTCGGCCTAGCGATATCTGCCCGGGCTGGCGTGCACACCCCCGTGTCGGCGTGCGCGTCGTCCAACGAGGCGATTGCGCAGGGGCTGGCGATGCTGCGTTCTCGGCGGGCCGACGTGGTCATGGTCGGCGGCACCGAAGCCAGCGTCCACCCGCTGCCGCTGGCGGCTTTCGCATCCATGCAGGCACTGTCGCGGCGCAACGATGACCCGGCTGCGGCATCCCGCCCGTGGGATCGGGCGCGCGACGGCTTCGTGCTCGGCGAAGGCGCGGCCATGATGGTGCTCGAGACGCTTGCCCACGCCAAGGCCCGGGGTGCCACGATCTATGGCTCGTTGCTCGGGGCGGGCATGTCGGCCGACGCCCACGACATCGTGCAACCCGATCCCGACGGCTACGGGCAATCCTTGGCCATGCGGTTGGCCCTGCAGGACGCCGAGCTGCTGCCCAGCCAGGTGACGCACGTCAATGCCCACGCGACCTCCACGCTGCAAGGCGATCTCACTGAAGCCAATTCGATCCGTTCGGTGCTCGGCAGCCATGCCGACGAGACCGTGGTTACCGCAACAAAGTCCGTCACGGGACACTTACTAGGAGCCGCCGGCGCCTTCGAGGCCCTAGCTACCGTATTGACGCTGCGCACCCGATTGGTGCCGCCGACGATCAACCTAACCGACCCGGAACCCGAGGTGGATATCGACATCGCCACCACCGTCCGCGAACTGCCTGCCGGGGACTTGGCCGCGATCAACAACTCATTCGGCTTCGGCGGTCACAACATCGCTGTTGTGCTCAGCAACCAGCACGTAACGCCACTGCCAGCGCACTTATCAAGCAGTTCGCCTGTTAGCTGACGCGATGCAGCCAGCGCACCGAGCCGTCGGTTTCGGCGTAGCGGAATACCTCCAGTTCCGCGTCCCAGGGGCCGCCGAGCAACTGATCGATGGTGCTGCTCAGCGTGCTGGGATCAGTCTGCGTCATGGCGTGACGTAGCTGGTTTTCGGATAGCATCACATCGCCGTGCGGCCCGATGGCCGCACTGAAACTTCCCAGGCTCGGGGTGTAGGCGTAGCGCATGCCCTGGCTGCCGTCGGCTGCTTCGGTGATCTCGAATCGGATCTGCCCGAACCGGGCGAGCCGACTGGCCAGGGCGACACCCGTCCCAAGCTGCCCACGCCAGGCCACCTCAGCCCGCTTGGTGCCCGGCATCGCCGACTGGGGCAGCCAGGAAAAAATCGAATCGGCGCCACAGGCCTGCGCGGCCCACTCGATGTGCGGGCACAACGCAACCGGCGAAGAATGCACGTGCAGCACACCCTGCGCCTGCGAACCGCTAACAAGGTGCGGTCGGATCGCCATGTTCAGTTACCTCCTGGTGTCGGCTGGAGCGCCTTCCCCTGCTCTCCGGGCCGTACCAGGTAGCGCAATTGTGCCCCAACGACAGCGGTTACACAAGAGGCCCGTTACTAAGATGTAGTTGTGCAGCAGTTGAGTATCGACCAGGCATTGACCGGTCCGGCCCCCATTTCTAACGTGACTACGGACGAGCGCCACGTCTATTGGCTGGCCCGCCAGTTACACGAGAATTCGCGCGACACCGTGATGCGGTTCGACGGCGAGGCAATCGTTGATCTCACCCCGCAGGCGAACGTGCGTTCTAGGGTCATGGAATACGGCGGCGGGGCTTTCGATACCGATGACGGCGTCCTTGCCTACTGCGACGATGTCACCTCCCAGGTGTGGCTGCTGGCAGACGAGCCGCAGCCGCTCACCCCGCCCAGCAGCAGGTACCGCTACGGCGGTCTGCACGTGATCGCTAGCCGCCGCCTGGTGATCGCCGTTCGGGAGGATCACGCCGCGTCCCCGGAGCCTGTCACCGAACTGATCGGCCTCGAAATGGACTCGACCAACGCCGACGGCGGGGTCGTGATCGCTGCTGGGGCCGACTTCTATGCTGGCCCGCATGCCTGCGGCGACCAGCTCGCCTGGTATCAGTGGCATCATCCGAACATGTCCTGGGACGAGGCCCAGGTATGGACCGCTCCGCTGGCCAACCCCGCCTCGGCCCGCCCGGTCTTTGCGCAGCCCGGGGTGAGCGCGCAGCATCCGCTGTGGCTCAGCGACGGGCGGCTCGCCTACGTCCACGATGCTTCCGGGTACTGGAACTGGAGCATCGACGGCGGGGCCACCCGCAGCGTCGAACTCGACTGCGACGGCCCCACCTGGGTACTGAATCGGCCCGCGTCCGCCGCCCTGCCGGGTGGCCGCCTAGCGATGGCCGAGCATCGCGACGCGGCGGCCGAAATCCTGATCTGGGATCCGGCGACCGGCGAGACGCAGCGCCCGCTGCCCGGCACCGCCGACGTGAATTCGCTCGCAGCCTTGGGCGACGAACTGTATGCAATCGTGTCGTGGCCGGATCGCCCGGCTTCCCTGGAGCGCATCCGTCTCGACGGCAGCCACGAGTCGCTGGTCTGCCCTGCACCAGTCGGGCAGCCGGTAATCCCGGAGTCGGTCTGGGCCGACGGCCCGGCAGGCCCGGTGCAGGCGTTCTTCTACCCCGTCCCGGGCGTGGCTCGGCCGCCGATGCTGGTGCTAACCCACGGCGGCCCCACCACCGCCACAACCAGCGAATACGATCCAAAGGTCCAGTTCTGGATTTCCCGTGGCTTCGCCGTCCTCGACGTCAACTATTCCGGCTCCACTGGCTTCGGCCGCGCCTACCGGGATCGGCTGCGCGGCACCTGGGGCGTGCTGGACGTGGCCGATGTCGTGGCGCAGGTGCGGCAGCTGGCCGCCGCCGGACGGATCGACGGTGACCGCGTCGCGATCGCCGGTGGCAGCGCGGGCGGCTACACCACGCTGCAGGCGCTAGTCACCACGGACGTGTTCGCCGCTGGCTTGAGTTCTTACGGCATCGCCGACCTGCGCGCCCTGCTGGCCGACACCCACAAGGCGGAATCACGGTATCTCGATGGCCTGATCGGGCCGTGGCCGCAGGCCAAGGAGCTTTACCTGAGCCGCTCCCCCATCACCCAGCTAGACCAGTTGGCCACCCCCATGCTTATCTTGCAAGGCCTGCAGGACAAGGTAGTGCCACCCAATCAGGCCTACGCGATGGCCGACGCGGTGCGGGCTGCCGGGGAGCCGCTGGCGCTGGTGACGTTCCCCGAGGAAGGGCACGGATTCCGCGGCACCCAAGCGCGCCATGACGCACTGGCGGCCCAGCTGTCGTTCCTGGAGCAGGTCTTCGGCATGCCGCACAGCGACGATATTCCGGTGCTGCCCATCGAACGGCTCACCGCCTAGCCGGATGCTACGGCCAGCGGGCACCCAACGAAATCACGCCTAGGGCGGCCGCGATGGCGAAGAAGATGGCCAACCCGGCGTAGCGATCGGTCACCTCGATCGGCACCTGTTCGTAGCCGATCTCTGAACTGATCGCCTTATACACCTCGGTTAGTTGGCCCGCCGATTCGGCCTTGAATTTCTTGCCGCCCGACAGCTCGGCGATTCGATACAACTCGTAGTCGTCGACGGCGACCGGTTGCTTTTCACCATCGGCTTCCACAAAACCGTTCGGCGTGCCGTAGGCGATGGCGTAGACGGGCACACCCCATTCCTTGGCGGTCTCGGCAGCGGTTTCGGAATTGCGGCCAAGGTTGGTGGCGCCATCGGCTAGCAACACGATGGCCGCCGGTGGCGTGGCCTCCGGGTCGTTCGGATCGGGCGGGGCAAGCCGTAGCGCCTCAAGGCTGGTGTAGATGCCCTCGCCAGTGGCGGTGGCTGGGCCGAGCTGCATAGCGTCAATTGCCCGCAGCAGCACACCTCGGTCAATCGTCGGCGGCACCGCAACATTGGCTACCCCAGAGAACGTCACCAGCCCCACGTTGAAGTTATCGGGCAAGCTGTTGACAAACGCTCGGGCAGATTCCTGGGCTGCGGCGATCCGAGAGGGACTCACGTCCTCGGCTTCCATCGACCAGGAAACGTCGATGGTCAGCACTATGGTTGCCCGGTCGCGTGGCGTCTTAGCGTAGTCGGTAGGAACCGCCCACGCCACGATGAGTGAGCCCAGGCTCAGCAACGCCAGCAGCACTGCGGAGTGCCGTTTCCAAGCCGGATCCTTCGGAATCACCAGGCTGAGCTGGGTGGAGTTGTGAGCCCTGGATTGCCGCCCGGACAAGATCACGTACAAGATGGCGATGGCCGGGATTATGAGCAGCGCCAGGAGACGTTCGTCGTAAAGGAAGCTTAACCCGGTCATCGCGGCCACCTCGCCGCCATCATCACGGCCCCGAGCGCGGCCACGATAGCGAAGCCTAATGCGCCGAACGCGTATTGCACGGTGATCGGTTTCTTGACCTCTTCATAGCCGACCGAGGAACCGACCTTCTTGTAGGCATCCGTGAGCGCCGACGGACTGTTCGCCGATAGTGCTTCCCCGCCCGAAGCCTCAGCGATTTCGCGCAGTGTCTCGGTGTCGGGGGCAACGTTTTCCCGCACGCCGTCCAGGTCGACGTAGCCGTTCTGGGTGCCATAGGCGATGGTGTAGATCGGGATGCCCCGCTGCTTGGCGATCCGGGCGGACTGCCCGGGCCCCTGCCCCTCAGTATTCGTGCCGTCGCTAAGCATCACCACCATGGCGGGCGCGGGCTCGTCGCCTTCACCCGGCGGCGCCTGCTCGACCGCAGCCAGGGCAGCAGTGATGGCCTCACCCAGCGCGGTGCCGTCGCCCAGATCCAGGCTGGCAATGGCCCGCTGCATCGCGCCCCGGTCGGTAGTCGGCGGCATGACGATGGACGGGTTACCGTCCAACTCCACCAGCGCCACGTTGTAGCCCTCCGGCAGGTCACGCAAGAATTGTTCGGCGCTGGTCTTGGCGGCGGTCAGCCGGTCCGGCTCTACATCGGTGGCCTGCATGGACATCGACGTGTCCAGCACGATCACCACGGTGGCGCGCTCGCGGGCCACCTTGTCGGTTCCCAGCGGCTGGGCCCATGCCAGCCCCAAGGCCAGCAGGCTGGCCAACGACATCGCCACCGCGACGTGGCGGGTCCAGCGGCGCTGGCTGCCCACCACTCGCCCCAACAGCCCCGTGTTGGTGAACCGCAGCGAAACCCTTCCTTTGAGTCGCATCAGCACCAAGTAGAGCAATATCAGTGCGGGCAGTACCAGTAGCACCCACAGCCGGTTCGGGTATTCAAACTCGGGCAGCATCACTTGCTCACCCCCTGCGGCGGCTGGTGCAGCTGCCCGGCGATGCGCCGGTAGTTCAGCACGAACCTGGCGATGTCGGCGACCCAGTCGCGATCGGTTCGCAACTGGATGTGTCCGGCACCCGCGCGTCGCAACGCGGCTGCCACTCGGCGTCGCTGCGCCTTGGCCGCCGCGTCCATCCGTTTCCGGGTTTCTTCGTCGCCGGTGTTGATGTATCGCTTGAATGAGGTCTCTGGGTCGCGGATCAGCATCTCGCCAACGTCGGGAAACTCAATCTCGTGCCGGTCGATCACTTCGACCGCTAGCACCTGGTTGCGCACCCCCAACCGGCGGATGGCGCGTTCCCAATCCGGGGGCACGTCGGGGTCGAGTTCACTGTCGCCTGCGCTGAGGAAATCAGAGACGACCACCCGCATGCCGCGCCGCCGCTGCGACCGGGACAGCTGTTCGATGCCGTGAGCTAGGTCTATGTTGCCGGGAGCATTGTCGGGCACGATGGGCTCGGTGAGCATCTTGCGCAGCAGCCCGTACAACGCGGTGCGGCCCGAATTGGCCTGCAGCCGTTTCACCTTGTCTGGCAGCATGATCATGCCGCCGAATCGGTCGCCCATTTTTTGGCTCAGAAAACCGATGGTGGCGATCGCCGCAATGCCAAGGTCACGCTTGGTGACGCCAGCGGTTCCCCAGTTCATTGATGGGGTCGCGTCGAGCATCGCCCAGATCTCCAGTTCGCGGTCGGCGATGGTGTCGCGCACGTGCGGCACCGTGGTGCGGGCGGTGACCGCCCAGTCCATCAGCCGCACGTCGTCTTGGCCGGGCTGATAGACCCGGGCGTCGTTGGTGTCGGAGCCGGGGCCGGGCAGCAAGCCAAGATGGTCGCCGTGCAGAAACCCTTCTAGCCGCCGCACCACCGTCAACTCCAACCGCCGCAGCGCAGCCTCGGGGGCCAGCTTGTTGAGCGGCACCGTGGGGCCAGTGGGCGGACGCAGCACTGATTCGGCAGCGCCCGCTTCACGCCGTTGGCGCGATGGCGGTGGAGCGAAGGCAGGGGTAGCCACGTCGGTTAGAACCCTGCGGGTCGATGCGAATGCTGCTGGTGGCTGGCCTGCCGGGTGGCCTTATCCCAGACCGGTGTCGGCGCGGGCACCATCGCAACGATCCGTTCCACCACGTCCGCGGTAGCGACGTTGTCGGCGACCGCATCGAAGCCGAGCATGATGCGGTGGGCCATGACGTCCTTGGCCACCGACTGCACGTCGGTCGGCAGCACGTAGTCGCGGCCGTTAATCAGCGCCACGGCCCGGGCGGCAGCGATCAGGCCCAGCGTGGCTCGCGGCGAGCAGCCGATCTGGATCACGTTCTCCAGATCGGGCATCCCGAATTCTGCCGGGTTCCGCGTCGCCAGCACTAGGCGCACGATGTACTCGCTGACCAGGTTGTGCACGAACACCTGGTCTGCCATGTGTTGTAGGTGGCGCACTGCCGCCGGATTGAGAATCCGGGAGGCCGACGGCGGGCTCACGCTCATGCGCCGCAGGATTTCGAACTCTTCGTTACCCTTCGGATAGGGCACGTCCACCTTTAGCAGGAACCGGTCGCGCTGCGCCTCGGGCAGCGGATAGACGCCCTCGGATTCGACGGGGTTCTGGGTGGCGATCACGATGAACGGATCCGGCGTCGGGTAGGTTTTGCCGCCGATGGACACCTGCTTTTCGGCCATCAACTCAAGCATGGCGGACTGTACCTTGGCTGGTGCCCGGTTGATCTCGTCGGCGAGCACGAAGTTGACGAAGACCGGCCCCAGCTCGATTCGGAAATCCTCCGAGCTGGCTGAATAGATGCGGGTGCCGACGATATCGGAGGGCACCAGGTCGGGGGTGAACTGGACGCGAGCGAACTCGCCGCCCACCACGGTCGCGAAGGAGCGCACCGCCAGCGTCTTGGCCACGCCTGGCACGCCTTCGAGCAGGCAGTGCCCCCTGGCCAACAGCGACACCATGAGCTGCTGCACCATGTGTTCCTGCCCGACGATGACCTTCTGCACCTCGGAGATTGCCGCACCAAGTACTCGCGCGGCGTCGGCGGTGGTGGCTGGCAAAGCTGGCTGTTGGGCCTGTGTGCTCACGCGAACTCCCTCAACAATCTTGTTCAAACAGCACCAACGATACATTGCTCACAATGGTGTCTGCTGCCGATGATGTAGTGTCGTAGCTACTGATGAGCAACAACGCCAACTCCGATCCGCTAGCCAGCCCCGCCGAGTTTTATCCGCTACAACCAGAGGACCCGGTAAAGGTTGGTGACTTCTGGCTGGACGCGCGCCTGACGGCGAGCCCGGCTGGGATGGGTTTCGTCGCCCACGAGGACGGCGGCGACCCGGTCATGTTGGTACTGCTCAGCGAAGGTGCCGCGGCCGATGCTGCGGCCCGCTCCCGGTTCTCTGGTGAAATCAACCGGATGCACATCGACACCGTTGTGGCCCGCGGCGGCCAAAACCAGGACGAGGGCCTGTTGGCCGTCAAGTTCCGCAACGGCGATAGTGTTCCGAAAACACCGGAGATGCCGCAGTTGGCACCGTGGGCGGCGCTGGCTTTCGACGGCACCGTCCGCGCCGTAACCGAGGCTGATCGGATTTTGCACGAGGTAGATCTGCTGCTGACGCCACCGCTTGGCACCCCACATGGGCCGGGCTTTCGGATGCACTGGCTGGACAAGACAAAACTTGGCGTCTTCCGCACGTGGCCGTTGCCGTGGCCGGGCCGCAAAGATCGAGCTGGCTGGATAACCATGTTGGTGTCCTGGCTGCTGATGATCTTGCTGACGGCGCTGGCCGTTTTGCTGGCCATCTTGGTTTTCCAAAACCAGCCATTGGTCAGCCCGCCACCGCCGATTCCGTCGGAGAACAGCGGCGGCGGTTCCGGTGAGGAGACGACGTCACAAGGCCCCTCGGGCGACGAGACGTATGGCGAGGGGGGCAGTTCCGGGGAGGAAACGGCCTCGCCGGAAGCTTCGGGCACCGAATCAAACGGCAACGGGGGCAATCCCAGCGACAACCCCTCGATGATGGAGCCCTCCGGCGATGAATCCGGGCCCGGCGATCCGAGCCCGAATCATCGCCTATAGCGCTACTGCTTCGGTGCCGGGATCGGGCCAAGCAACACGTTCGCCCATGCCGCGTGCGCAGATTCGTCGTCGGATGGCTGGAACAGCCCGGCCAGCACGTCGCGATACAGCCGGGAAAGTTCGTGGGTGTTGTAGAACGCTCGCCCACCGCAAGAACGCAGTGCCTCCTCCACCACATATTTGGCGGTCTCGGTGGCACGCACCTTGAGCGCGCTGAGCCTGGGCAGCCATTTCGGGCCGTGCTTGGCGTCATCGAGTTCCATGATGTCGCGGGCGAAGCTGTCGATCTGCGGCCCGATGCCCTCCAGCGCGATAGCTGCGGAGGCCAGCCGCCAACGAATGTCGGGGTCGACGGCGTAGCTGGCCTGGTTCTTGACCGACTGGCGTTCGGTCACGGTCTGCACCGCAACGTCCAGGGCACGCTGCGCTAGGCCGGTGTAGACGCTTGCCAGCAACAGCTCGAAGTTGACGAAGATGCCGAAAACGACCGGCGCCATGGTCGGGCCGGGGTCGATACGAGCCAGCACCTGCTCGGCCGGGGCGTAGGCACCATCCAGGTGGGTGGTGTAGGACTGGGTGGCCCGCATGCCCAGCGTGTCCCAATCCTCGGCGACCGAAACGCCGCCGTCGCTGCGGCGAACCATGGCGTAGACCGACTTGGGGCCGTCCTTAGTGGTTTCAGTGGCGAAGGTGCCGAGCATGGTCCAGGCGGGGCTGGCGGTGGTGAAGATTTTGGTGCCGTAGAAGCGGTAGCCGCCGTCGGCGTCGGGCTTGGCTTGGCTTTGCGAGCCGAACAACACCAGGTCGTTGTTGGCCTCGGAGATGCCGAAGGCGAAGATTTCCCCGGCGGCCGCAGTCTGCAGGATCACCTCGCCGCTGGTCTCGCCGCGAGCCCGCATGGTCAGCGCCGTGGCGACCCAAACCTGGTGCATCATGGCGGCCAACGCGGTGGCCGGGGCGACTGCCGCGAGTTGCTGTTGCGCGTGGGCCAATTGCAGCAGCGTGGCCCCCGCGCCGCCCATGTCGGTGGGCACCAGCGCGGTGAAGTAGCCTGCCTGGGCTAGCTCGTCGAAGTCGGCCTGGCAAAAGGTGTTGCTGGCGTCATAGTCGGCGGCTCGGTCATGGATGCGCGCTAGCAGCGCGTCGCTCAACAAATGCATGGCTGCCATGCTACTGCCCATCGCGAGGCTCGCCCCAACTGGTGAGGCGACGACGCGGCTGGCGGTTAGTGCGCCGCCAGCGCGGTGTCCACGGCCGCCCAGTCCAGACCGCTGGGAGCCTTGGCCAGGATCGTAGCCAACAGGCCCAGCCGGGCCTGGCGAACTTGCGGATCGTCGGCCATCACCATGATCTTGTCGAAGAACGTGGCGATCGGTTCCACCAGCACCGAGGCCTGGGCGACGAACTCTCCCAGCGTCGCTGCGGGCGCCACCTGGTCGGCGACCTGGTGCAGCTCGCGCTCGGCGGGTTCCTGCAGCTGCGCCGCATCGGTTGCGGCTGGGGCATCTGCGGGCAGGATGCGCCGGATGCGCAGCATCGCCGCCACCAACGCCCGTGGGCTGCGGCCATCGCCTGCTCGCTGGCCTCGATCCCCTGTTCGCGTAGCCGGTCGGCGGCCGCGGCCAGGCCTTGGGTGATGGTCAGGCTAGACATGCTCGCCACGTCGCGCAGAATCCGAACGACGCCGATGGCGGCCCGGCGCAGCCCGTACGGGTCGGACGAGCCGGTGGGCTTGGCCCCCAGCGCGAACATCGCCGCGAGCAGGTCGAAGCGGTCTCCCAGTGCCAGCAGGGCACCGACGGCGGTGTCCGGCACCGCGTCGGCTGAGGTGTGCGGCTGTTCCATGGCGTACAGTGCGGCCGCCACTTCCGGGGTTTCGCCCTTGCGCAGTGCGTATTCGCGGGCCACGAATCCGGCCAGGGAGGTCATTTCGGTGACCAGCCGGGTGGCCAGGTCGAACTTGGCCAGTTCACCGGCGCGGCGCAGGGTTTCCTGCTCGGCTGCGGTCAGTTCGACGCGCTGGGATAGCGCGGTCGCCACGTCGGCGATCCGGCGGGCGCGCTGGCCGACCGAGCCCAGGCGGTTCTCGAAGGTCAGCTGCTCCAGGCCGGGCACGAAGCTGGCCACATCGTCGGCCTCCAGGTCGGCGTTCCAGAAGAACAGGGCGTCCTCGTAGCGGGCGCGCAGCACGGATTCGTTGCCGGCCCGCACCACGTCGTCGTCGCAGGCGCCGTTGGCCATGGTGACGAAGTACGGCAGCAGTGCGCCGGTCGCGTCGCGCACCGGCAGGTAGCGCTGATGCTTGGCCATCACCGAGACCAGGATCCGGTCGGGCAGGTCCAGGTAGCGCTGCTCGAAGCCGCCCAGGATGCCGTGCGGCTCCTCGACCAGGTTGGTGATCTCGTCAACCAGCGCCCGGTGAGCTTCGGCGTCGATGACGCCGCCCACGTCGGCGGCGAGCCGTTCGGCCTGGGCGATCACGGACGCGCGGCGCTCGTCGGTGGCCAGCACGATCTTGCCGTCGGCCAGGACGCGGCGGATGTCGTCGGCGTGCGCGATCTCGGCGTGGCCGACCTTGGTGCCGTCGGCGCGCTGCCCCGCATCGGCGCTCGCGGCGGTGACGCGCTGCAGGTAGGTGGTGCGCCCGGCGCGCACGCCCGAAACCTCAGCGGGCACGACTGCGCCGCCCCACAGGGCGACCACCCAGCGGATGGCCCGGCTGAAGCTGAGCGACGGGTCGCACCAGCGCATGTTCTTTTCGGCGCGCAGGCCGCTGATGACGCCTTCGACGATGCCTTGCAGCACCGCCAGCGCGGATCGCCCGGTGACCTCTATGGCGACGCAGGCGTGTTCGTTGCCGCCGATCTCGGCCTTGACGACCTGGTCGAGCGTGACGCCTTGGCCGCGCATGAAGCCCTGCAGCGGCTTGCTGGGCTGGCCCGCGTCGTCGAAGGCCACGGCCCACTTGGGACCCTTGCGCATGGTGGTGGTGTCGGCTTCCCGTGGCGCCACGTCGGCCACGGTGGCCACGATGCGGCGCGGGGTGCCGTCCACGGCGATATCGCCGTGGGCCAACTCGGATTTAGCTAGGCCTTCGGCCAGTGCCGTGCGCACCGCGTCGATGGTTTGCGGCACCACGTGCGGCGGCAGTTCCTCGACGCCCAGCTCGAAGGCGAACGTCGCGGGTTTATCGCCAGCCTCGCCGGGCTGCGCTGGGGCTGTTTGCTGCGACTCCTCGTCGTTCTTGAGCAGCGGGAAGCCGAGTTCTTCGCGGCGCTCGATCCATAGCGCGGCGGTGTCGCGCATCAGCCTGCGCATGGTGCCGAAGGCCTTGGCGCGTTCGGTGGTGGAGATCGCGCCGCGGGCATCAAGCACGTTGAAGGCGTGGCTGGATTTCAGGATGTACTGGTGCGCGGGCACCGGCAGCCGGGCTTCGACCATGCGGGTGGCCTCGGAGACGTAGGCCTCATACAAGGCCTGGTTGACCTCGACGTCAGCGTCGTCGAGGTAGTAGCGGCTCATCTCGTATTCCTGCTGCCCAAACGCCTCGCCGTAGGTGACGATGCTGCCGTCGGGGCGTTGGGCGTAGGCGATGTCTTTGAAGTGGGTGACGCCCTGCTGGGCCATCAGGATGCGTTCCAGGCCGTAGGTCAGCTCGACCGGGATCGGGTTGAGGTCTTGGCCGCCGACCTGCTGGAAGTATGTGAACTGGGTGATTTCCATGCCGTCGAGCCAGACTTCCCAGCCCAGGCCCCAGGCCCCGATGGCGGGCTGGGCCCAGTTGTCTTCGACGAAGCGCACG
>PDSD01000042.1 GCA_002748325.1 Arachnia propionica
GAGGTCATGGAGGAAGTGCCGCGGGTCAAGGCCGACTCCGGGCATCCGCCGCTGGTGACGCCCTCGTCGCAGATCGTCGGCACGCAGGCCGTGTTCAACGTGCTGATGGGCCCCTACAAGACCCTCACCGGCGAGTTCGCCGACCTGATGCTCGGCTACTACGGCGAATGCCTGGGCGAGCGCAACCCGGAGGTCGTCGCCATCGCGCAGGCGCAGGCCAAGAAGGATCCGATCACGAACCGACCCGCCGACTACCTGAAGCCGGAATGGGACGAGCTGGTCGAGCAGGCGAATGCCCTGGAAGGCAGCGACGGCAGCGAGGAAGATGTGCTCACTAATGCCATGTTCCCGCAGGTCGCACCTAAGTTCTTTGCTTCCCGCGCTGAGGGCCCCAAGTCCGTTGCCAAGACCCCGGAGCAGCTTGCCCAAGAGCAGGCTGCCGCCGCCGGGCCGGCCCAGGGCGTCAAGGTGCCGGTGCAATACAACGTGACGGTTCAGGGCAATTCGCACCGGGTCACGGTCGAACCCGCCTGAGGAGAGCACACATGAGTGATCACACTATGGCTGAGCGCCTGCAACAACTCACCGAGGCCCGCGCCAAGGTGGAAGCTGGCGGCGGCGAGGCCCGGCTGGAAAAGCAGCGCGCCAAGGGCAAGCTGACGGCCCGCGACCGCATCGAGTTCCTAGTCGACGCCGAGACCTTCCAAGAGATCGGGGCGTTCCGGCGCAACCGCACCACCACCTTCGGCATGGACAAGGCAGACATGCCCGCCGACGGCGTGGTCACCGGCTCCGCCCTGGTGGGCGGGCGGCCGGTCTACCTGGCCAGCCAAGACTTCACGGTCGCTGGCGGCTCGGCGGGCGAGACCCACTCGATCAAGGTGGCGGAAACCATGCGGGCGGCGCTGCAGAACGGCACCCCGTTCGTGTTCATCAACGACTCGGGCGGCGCCCGGGTTCAGGAAGGCATCGATTCGCTGTCCGGCTACGCCAAGGTGTTCTACACCAACGTGCTGCTGTCGGGCGCGGTGCCGCAGATCTCGATCATCTCCGGCCCCTGCGCCGGTGGCGCCGCGTATTCGCCCGCGCTGACCGACTTCATCATCCAGACCCGCAAGGCCCACATGTTCATCACCGGGCCGGGCGTGATCAAGCAGGTCACCGGCGAAGAGGTCACCCAGGACGCGCTGGGCGGCGCCGACGCGCACATGAACAAGTCCGGCGTCATCGACTTCGTGGCCGACGACGACGAGCAGGCCATCCTGATCGCCCAGAAGCTGTTGAGCTTCCTGCCGCAGAACAACCAGGAGGAACCTGAAATCCTGGAGGTCAGCGACCTCATGGAACCGCAGCCCGAGTTGCGCGACATGGTGCCGGTGGAAGGCAAGAAGGGCTACGACGTCCGCGACGTCATCGCCAAGCTGGTCGATCACGCCGACTTCCTCGAAGTGCAGGCTGGCTGGGCCACCAACATCGTGGTCGGCTTCGCCCGGATCAACGGCCGCTCCATCGGCATCATCGCCAACCAGCCCAAGGTGATGTCCGGCGTGCTCGACATCGACGCCTCCGACAAGGGCGCCAAGTTCATCCGGTTCTGCAACGCCTTCAACATCCCGCTGCTGACGCTGGTGGACGTGCCCGGCTTCCTGCCCGGCGTCGCCCAAGAGCACGGCGGCATCATCCGCCACGGCGCGAAGATGCTGTACGCCTACTCGACCGCGACGGTTCCGCAGGTGACGGTGGTGCTGCGTAAGGCCTACGGCGGTGCCTACATCGCCATGAGCGCCAAGGACCTCGGCTCGGACAAGGTGTTCGCCTGGCCCACCGCCGAGATCGCGGTGATGGGTGCCGAGGGTGCCGCGAACGTGGTGTTCCGCCGCGAAATCCAGGCGGCCGAGGACCAGGAAACCAGGCGGGCCGAGTTGGTGGAGGAATACCGCGAGACCTTCTCGACCCCGTACATGGCCGCCAGCCGAGGACTGGTCGACGACATCATCGACCCGGCCGACACCCGGCGCGAGGTCGCGATTGCCTTTGAGATGCTGGCAGGCAAGAAACAGACCCGTCCGGCCAAGAAGCACGGCCTTCAGCCGTTCTGATCGGAGAACACATGTCAGATACCCAAGCTAAGCAAGCAACCGTCGAAGACCTGGTTGCCCAGCTCAAGGCGCTGCAGGATCGGGTCGATTCGCTCGAAAGCCAGCTGCCCATCCCCGAAGCCGACCTGGTTGCCATCGGCGCCGCCGTGGCCGCCTATCTCGGCTACGAAGCCAAGGTACGGGCCATCCGCTACCGGCGGCCGACCGGCAATCGCGCACACCGGGCTGTGGTCCGCTAACCCTAGGAGAATTGAAGCAATGAAACTCAAAGTGACCGTCAACGAGACGGAGTACGAGATCGACGTCGAGGTAGCTGAGGACCGGCAGGTGCTCGGCCCGGTCGTGGTCGATGGCGCGGCAGCCCCAGCCGCTGCCGCCGCCCCGGTCGCTGCCAGCGGTAACGCCATAACCGCGCCGTTGGCGGGCTCGGTGGCCCGCATCCTCGTGGCCGAGGGCGACGAGGTGACAGCAGGCCAGGTCGTCGTGGTGCTGGAAGCCATGAAGATGGAGACCGAGATCAACGCGCCCAGCGACGGCAAGGTCAGCGCGATTTTGGTGGCCATCGGCGACGCCGTCCAGGGCGGCCAGGCGCTGGTCGACCTCGGCTAGCCAGCTGGCGCCAGCGGGCGTCAACTCGAATGATCTACCGGATCGGGATCACGATCCGGGTCGGGGCCGGGCGGCGCGATCAGGCGCGCCAACTCTTCGCTGACAGCTTCGGCTGCCCGCTGCGCCTCAAACGCATCGGCCTCGGCTGAGCGCAGTTCGGCGCGGGCCAGTTTGGCCGCTTCCGCGTCCTCAATGTCGCAGGCGTCGTGCAGTTTGCGCTCAAACTCCCGCACCCGCTCAATCGCTGCTTTTTCCGCATCCCGGGCCTCACGCTCGGCCGTGCGTAACTGTTCCTTGCGCCGATTTTCGGTTTCCCGGGCCTGCCTGCGTTCGGCGGCCTCCTTGTCGCGGGCGATCTGTTCGTCGCTCTTGGCCACCAGGATGGCCCCGGAATGATTGGTATTCGAGGCGGGCGCGGTCGCCTTGCTGCGCTTGGGCTTCGGGACGAAGTCGGCCAGCAGCGGGAACAGAAACACCGTGACGGCACCGGCTGTCACCAGGCTCGCCCCCAGCGTCTTTGGCATCAGTTCCGAGGACACCGCGATGTCGGTCACGGCAACGATGATTGGCAGGCCGGTGGCGCTGTAGAGCGCCAATTGGCGACGGTCGCCCGTCCTGGCCAGCCCGGAGCCAGTGTCGAAGAACAGCTCAGACAAAAAGACCGGCACGCCGCGGGCGATCACGATTAGCAGCACGAACCAGAACACCGTCAGCGGGTCGCGCAGCACCGCGTGCACCGGGATGCTCATGCCCGCGCTGACGAAGAACACTGGGATGAAGAAGCCGTAGCCGAGTTTCTCGATGCTGTGCAGTACCGACTCGGCGTGATCGCGTGACAGCCGCTTGATTACAATGCCCGCCGCGAACGCCCCCAACACCACGTCGAATTGGAAGACGGCGACCAGCGCCATCAGCGCAGACAGCAGCAGCACCACGCCGCGCAGCAGCGATTGTTCGGTGACCATGTAGGCGGTGTCGGTTTGTTCCGCGATGCCGGGGATGTGGGCCAGCATCCGGATCGGCAACACCATCGCCACCACGGTAACGATGATGACCAGCCCCATCGCCAGCCCCGCTGTCAGTGGCTCATGTGTGGTCAGTAGCAGTGCCATCACCAGCACGGGCCCCAGTTCGCCGACCGCGCCGTGGGCCATGACCGCGGTGCCCAGCTTGGTCTGCAGCAGGCCCTTGTTCTTGAGTATCGGTAGCAGCGTGCCCAGGGCCGTCGAGGTGATCGCCAACGCCAAGGCCACGGCGTGGGTTAGTAGCGCGCCCGGGACGATGACGAAGCCGATGCCGACGGCGAGCAGGAAACCGGCGAACCAGGTGATGGCTGCCCAGCGGCCCAGCCTGCCGCCCAAGTCCTTCAGTTCGATCTCCATGCCCGCCAGCAGGAACAGCAGGCCCAGCCCGAGCTCCCGAACCATCTCATTGCCGGTCGGGGAGGCCCAATTGAGCACGTAGGGGCCAAGCACCAGCCCGAAGGTCATCAGCAACACCACCTCAGGCAGGCGATGTTTCGTGGCCCGGGCCACCATCGTTGCCACGACGGCGGATGCGGCCATCCAGAACAGCGAGATGACCACCGAGGCGCTAACTTCCAACAGCATGGCGTCCAGTATGGCGGGCTAGTTGCGTGGCGTCGAGTTGCGCTCAGCCGACTAGTCGGTGCGGCTGCGCGCCACCTTATGCTGCGCGGCTTGGGCTCGTGGCCGGATGGTCACTCGGTCCAGATTTACGTGGCTGGGCCGGGTAACCATGAACTGGATGCAGTCGGCCACATCGTCGCCGCTCAGCGGCTCGGCGACCCCGGCGTAGACGGCCGCCGCTTTCGCTTCGTCGCCATCGAACCGGGTTAGTGAAAACTCTGGCGTTGCCACCATGCCGGGGCAGATCTCGGTGATGCGCACCGGGGTGTCGAATAGCTCCAGCCGCATCGATTCAACCAGCGAGCGTTCCGCCGCCTTGGCGCCGCAATAACCGCCGCCGCCCTCGTAGCCTGCGTCGGCGGCAGTGGAGGTCACGAATACGACGATGCCCTCGGCGGCGGTCAGCGCCGGGAGCAGGGCCTGGGTGACCTGGGCGGTGCCAATGACGTTCACGTCGTACATCCGCTGCCAGCGGGCCAGGTCGGCGGTGCCTACCGGCTCCAGGCCGAAGGCACCGCCAGCGTTGTTGACCAGCACGTCCAGCCGACCACCGACGGCCTCGGCCAGCCTGGCCACGTCGGCAGGGTTGGTGACGTCGCAGCGAACCGCGACCCCATCGATCTCGGCTGCCAGGTTTTCCAACCTATCCAGCCGCCTAGCCGCGCAGACCACCCGGAACCCGGCCTGGGCCAACCGCCGGGCAGTCGCCTCGCCGATCCCCGAGGAGGCCCCAGTCACCACCGCAAGGCGGCGCATGGCGCTACTTCTTGCCCTGGTTCTTGACCGCTTCGATGGACGCCGCAGCGGCATCCGGATCCAGGTAGCGGCCGCCGGGGGTAACGGGGCGGTAGTTGTCGTCGAGTTCGTACAGCAGCGGGATGCCGGTGGGGATGTTTAGCCCGGCGATGTCCGCGTCCGAGATTCCGTCCAGGTGCTTGACCAGTGCCCGCAGCGAGTTGCCGTGGGCAACCACCAGCACGACCTTGCCGTCGATCAGATCCGGCACGATGTGGGACTCGTAGTAGGGCAGCATCCGCGCAACCACGTCCTTGAGGCACTCGGTCTGCGGCCGGTCGCCCTCGGGGATGTCGGCGTAGCGCGGGTCGTGGAACTGGCTGTACTCCGCAGCTGGGTCCAAGACCGGCGGCGGCGTATCGTAGCTGCGACGCCACTGCATGAACTGCTCATCGCCGTACTTGTCGCGGGTCGCCGCCTTGTCGAGGCCCTGCAACGCGCCATAGTGGCGCTCGTTGAGCCGCCAACTGCGTTTTACCGGGATCCAATGCCGGTCACAGCCGTCCAGCGCCAGGTAGGCGGTGTGGATGGCCCGGCGCAGCAGCGAGGTGTGCAACACGTCCGGCAGTAGGCCCTCGGCTTGGAGCAAGCCAGCGGCTTTCTTGGCTTCATCGACGCCCTTTTCGTTGATGTCGACATCAACCCAGCCGGTGAACAGGTTCTTTGCGTTCCATTCGCTCTCGCCGTGGCGCAGCAAAATAAGCTTGTAAGTCATAGCTCTAGCCTACCGCTGCCTTGGTCCTGGCGGCCGGTTGGGCCGTAACTGGCTAGCTCAGGCGTTGGGCCATTCTTCGCCCTCGGGCGTGCTGCCGGTGATGATGTAGATCACGCGGCGAGCCACCGCCACTGCGTGATCGGCGAACCGCTCGAAGTATCGCCCAAGTAGGGCGACGTCGATGGCGTTTTCGGTGGTTCCGGTGAAATCTTCGGCCAACACCACATCGAAGTGGGCGCGGCGCAACTCATCCATCTCGGCGTCGATCTCGGCCATTCGCTGGGCGTTTTCCAGGTCGCGTTCCACCAGGGTGCCGTGGGTCAGCGTCATCATTTCGCACGACACCTCGGCCATGCGCTGGAAGTTTTCGGTTAGCTCCGCCGGCACCGCGTGGTTCGGGTAACGCAGCCGGGCGATCTTCGCGATGTGCGCCGACAGGTCACCCATCCGGGCCAGTTCAAACACGACCCGGATTGCGGAGACGATGGTGCGAAGTTCGCTGGCCACCGGAGCCTGCAACGCCAGCAGTGACAGGCACTTGAACTCCAGCTCCTCATGCATTTCGTCCAGCTTTGCGTCCTCGGTGATGACCGACTCGGCTTTAGAGATATCGGCTTCCATGAGGGCGGCGGAGGCGTTCTGGATAGCGGTGCCGACCAGCGCTGACATCTCATTGATGCGGTCAACGACCATCTGGAGTTCATCGTGGTAACTGGCGCGCATACTGGGTTCCTTCCCGCCTCGAATCACCAATTATATTCCGGTTCGCGCATGAATACCGGGATTGACCCACTCGAGCTCAGAACCCCGGTGGTCGAGCGGTCAGCAACCGCCGAAAACAACTAGTGGGTGGCCCGGTTCAGCTGCCGAAGCAGCCAATCCGTAGACTGCTGGGTATGTCGCCCCTAGTAGCCGCTGCCGTCGGTGCCGCAGTGAGCTTGCTGCTAGTCGGGTTGGCGTTGCTGTTGCGGCTCGGCTCGCGGCGCAGAGCCGAGGCGAACCAGCCGCCCGATATTGCTGACCTAGCAAAGCTCATCGCCAGCATCGGGATGGCTGGCCTGCTAGTAGGCGAAAAGGACGAAGTGTTCGCCATCAATGAGGCCGGAGCGGCCATTGGTCTTGGTCGGGGAGCACGGGTGGGATACCCAGGGCTGCTGCAACTGGTGCGGCAGGTGCGTCGCGATCAGGTGCCCTTCCGCGGCACCCTGCCGACCCAACGGGAGGCTGGCAAAGCAGCTGTCGAGCTTGCGGGCTCGGTCATCCCGCTGCGAGATGGTCTAGTCGTGGTATTCGCCGACGACCAGTCGGCCAGCCAGCGAGTCGAGGAGATGCGCCGCGACTTCGTCGCGAACATTAGCCATGAGTTAAAGACCCCGGTGGGTGCCATCGGCATCCTGGCCGAGGCGATCGAAGCGGCTGCTGACGACCCGGCGGCGGTAGCCCGGTTCATCGGGCGGTTGCAGCGGGAGTCGCGGCGGCTAAACGAGCTGCTGGCCCAAGTGATCGAACTGTCCAGGCTGCAATCGGCGGACGTGACCTCGCAGTACGAGGTCGTGGCGGTCGACGACATCGTGACCGAGGCCATCGAGCGGTCGCGGGAGGTCGCCCGTAATCGGGAGGTGAACCTGGTTCGTGGCCCGTCGTCAGCGTTGCGGCTGCTGGGGGATAGGCGACAGCTGGCCGATGCGCTGACCAACCTGGTTCACAATGCGGTGATCTACTCGGGGAAACGAGCCCGGGTGGTGATCTCGGTATCGCAGCCCGCCCTGGACGGCGATGAGATGGTCGACATCAAGGTCGCCGACAACGGCATCGGCATCGCGGCGGAGGATCTGGAACGAATCTTTGAGCGCTTTTACCGGGTCGATTACGCCCGGAGCCGAGAGAATGGCGGCACCGGCCTCGGCCTGTCTATCGTGCAACACATCGCGATCGCCCATGGCGGTGACGTGACAGTCTGGTCCGAGCCGCAACAGGGCTCCACCTTCACGTTACGGTTGCCGGTGTATGTGGGACACGAGAGCGAGGGCGTAGATGACGCGCATCTTGATCATTGAGGACGAAGAGTCCTATCGCGAGGCGCTGGAGTTCATGCTGCGCCGGGAGGGCTTCGAGGTTGCCGCCGCCAGCGACGGCGATCAGGGGCTGGCGGAGTACGACAAGTCCGGGGCCGACCTGGTGCTGCTCGACCTGATGATGCCGGGCATGCCGGGCACCGAGGTGTGCCGTCGGCTGCGCGCCCGGGGCAACGTCGCGATCATCATGCTGACCGCGCGCGACTCCGAGGTCGACATCGTGGTGGGCCTGGAGCTAGGGGCCGACGACTACGTCACCAAACCATTCAGCCACCGGGAGCTGGTGGCGCGGATCCGGGCGGTGCTGCGCCGCGGCCAAGACCAGACGCTGCTGCCTGAGGTCGTCGAAGTGGACGGGGTTCGCGTCGACGTGGAACGCCATCAGGTCACCATAGATGGCCAGGAAGTGCAGTTCGCGCTGCGGGAGTTCGAGCTGCTGGAACTGTTACTGCGCAATGCTGGCCGGGTGATGACGCGAGGACAGTTGATGGATCGGGTGTGGGGCAGCGACTACTCCGGCGACACTAAAACCTTGGACGTGCACATCAAACGGCTGCGGGCAAAGATCGAGCGTGACCCGTCGCATCCCGCGAGGCTGATTACCGTCCGAGGCCTTGGCTACAAGTACCAGGGCTAGCCGTGAAAAGGGGTAACGATTGAGCCTAGCTGCTCAGGCTGCGGCGGGGCTGGCGACCACGAGGCTGTAATGAAATCGTGATAGAATCGTCGTTGGAAAGGACCTAGTGTATGACGTTCTCGGTCGGCGAAACAGTGGTGTACCCCAATCATGGAGCTGCTGTCATTGAAGACATTGAAACCCGGCAAATCAAGGGTGAAGACAAGCTCTATTTGGTGTTGCGAATCATTGGCCAAAACGATCTCGTGGTTCGAGTGCCGGCCTGCAATCTTGACCTGGTTGGGGTCCGCGACGTAGTCGATTCAGCTGGGCTGCAGCGGGTGTTCGAGGTGCTGCGAGCAGACAACGCCGAAGAGCCTGCCAACTGGTCGCGCCGCTACAAGGCCAACCTGGAAAAACTGCACTCTGGCAACGTCATCAAGGTGGCCGAGGTGGTGCGCGACCTGTGGCGCCGCGACAACGACCGCGGGCTTTCGGCGGGCGAGAAGCGGATGTTGAGCAAGGCCCGCGTCATCCTGGTAGCCGAGTTGGCGCTGGCCGAAAAGGTCGACAACGACAAGGCCGAGATCATGCTGGATGAGGTGTTGGCCTCCTGAGGCTGCCGCAGGGTTAGCAACATGGACGTAACTGTTAGACCGGTCGTCGCCGTAGTGGTGGCGGCCGGTTCTGGTTCCCGGCTGGGAGCCAGCGTCCCCAAAGCGCTGGTGCGGGTCGCCGGTAAATCCTTGGTGCAGTGGGCCGTGGCCTCGCTGGCCGCTGGCGGAGTCACCAAGGCGGTGGTGACGGCGCCGCCGGGCTATCGCGACGAGCTGGCTGAGCAGCTCGCTTCGGCTGAGATTGCGTGTGAGGTGATCGTTGGTGGTTCCAGGCGCCAGGACTCGGTGCGGCTTGGCCTAGCCCAGTTACCGGAGCGTGCTGGCATCGTGCTGATTCACGACGCCGCCCGCCCGTTCGTCCCACCGCAGGTGGTTCGGGCGGTCAGCGAAGCGGTCGCCGCTGGCGCGGGGGCCGTCATCCCCGGCATGCCGGTCACCGATTCGTTGCGCCACCGGCATGCCAACGGCTCCAGCGCGGTAGACCGGACGGAATATGTCGCGGTGCAGACCCCGCAAGGCTTCGACCTGGCGTTGGTGCGCCGGGCCCATGACCACGTGCAGGCAGCCGGTATCGAGGTGAGCGACGACGCCGCCGCCTGTGAGGCGATAGGCCAATCGGTCAGCGTCGTCCCCGGGCACAGCGACGCCCTGAAAATCACTACGGGCCACGACTTGCTGTTGGCCGAGGCGATTGCGGCGGAGAGGAAACCATGAGGGTGGGTGTCGGCGTAGACGTGCATCGGCTGGAGCCGGGGGTGCCGATGTGGCTGGCGGGGCTAGAGTTCCCCGACGAAGCGGCCGGACTGGCGGGCCATTCCGACGGCGACGTGGCGGCGCACGCTGCCTGCGATGCCCTGCTCAGCGCCGCTGGGCTAGGCGATCTGGGCTCGAATTTTGGCACCGATGACCCGGCCTGGGCCGGGGCGGCCGGCGTCGCGTTCTTGGCAGAGACGGTGCAGCGAGTGCGAGCGGCTGGTTATGCGGTGAGCAACGTCTCGATTCAGGTCATCGGTAATCGGCCCCGGCTCGCGCCTAGGCGCAGCGAGGCGGAGCAGGTGCTTAGCAGTGCCGTCGGTGCGCCGGTGGCGGTATCGGCAACCACCACCGACGGGTTAGGGCTTACCGGCCGTGGCGAAGGGGTGGCCGCCATCGCGGTGGCTGCGGTATACCCCGCCAACTAGGCGATGTCGTCGTCGGCGGCCACGTAGGTATTGCAGGCCCCGACTAGATCCGCAGTTGCACCAATGTCCGCCCACCGTTGCCGGTTCTGGCCGCTGCCGTGGTCGCCTTCGCCAGGGTCGTAGCCGTAGCGTTCACCCAGCCGATCATCGCCCAGCTCGTACAGGACTACGCCCGTCGAGGCGACGTCGGCTTCACTGAGCCCCCGCGAGGCGGCCAGCGATCGGGCCGCGATACCCGCGAAACAATCGGCCTGCAGCTCATCGCGACGGCTGAACTGCAACTGCTCGCTTTCGGTGGTGGCCTCGTTGGCAAATATTTGCGAGGAAACCAGGATGCCGGAGCGGTGCTGCACGAAATGGCCGAACTCGTGCGAAACGACGGTGTCCAGCGCGAGGGGGAATAGGCTGCCCTCGCCAGGCAATACCTCCAGCACATCCTTGGCCACGTAGATCATTTGGTCAGCCGCGCAGAAGAACGCATTTTGCGATTCCACGGTGCCGCACTCGGTGGTGATTTCCGAGCCGCCCTCGTAGGCGAAGATCTCCGGCTGCGTAGCTGCCCAGCCGGCCTCAGCTAGCGACGGCTGCCACACCTGCGTGAGGCAGCCGATGTAGGCGTTGATGTAGCCCTCATAGGCGTTGAGGCTGCCCGCTGCGGCGTCGGGGAACACTCCCGCCGGGCAATCGAACGAAGCGGGCACGGCGACGCCATAAAGCGGGTTCTCGAGGAGCAATTGGTTCGCTTCAGCCAGCGTCGTCGGCTGCGGCGCCGCGCTGGGTTGATCCGGCAGCGATTGATGCTGATAGTTGTCGTCGGGCTGCCAGACGTTCGTGGGCTGTCCGGTTGGCGCGGTCGTCGGCTGCGGTTCGCTCGGGACGGCCGGCCCCTGGGTTGTCGGCGATGCCGCGTCCGAGACCATCCCGGCGAGGGCCTTTAGCAGCAGCGCACCCAAGACGAGCGCGCAACTGACGAAGATGATCAGCAAGAGTGCGCCGTTTCCGCCGCCGTTGGTGGGCCTCCTAGTCGGGGTTTTCTGCCAGCTTGGCCGGTAATAGGGCGGCAGCGGCCGTTGTGGAGTGGCCGGTGCCGGATAGCGTTGCGGGAACGGCTGCTGGGGTGCCCGCCAGCTGGCTGGTTGGGGAGTGCGCTGCCAGGTGTTGCTCGGCGGCCGCAGGTAATTGCCGGCCATCGGCTGCGGGGCACGCCAGGCGGAAGGGCGCTGCGACTGCCACGGATTCTGCGGCTGCGACATGACCCCAGCATAGCTTGATGGCCAGCACAGCCCGGTAGGCTTATTCCCGGAATGCAGGTAAAGGAGGCCAGAATGCTGGCTCAGGCTCTGCGGCGTCACTCGCGTTCGCTGCTGATTGTGTTGTTGGGTGTGCTGCTGTCGCTGAGTGTCATGAGCACCGCTTCAGCCGATGAACCGGCGATCAAGTCGGTGACGGTAGATGCCAAGCTGGGGGCCGACGGCGTGCTGACGGTCAGTGAAACGATCGACTTCGAGACCCCGCCGCGGTTATTTATGCAACGGCTGGCAATCAGGCGGAGCATTGAGCAAAACCACTGGTTCAACTATGAGGTCACCGTGCTGTCGGCGGCGGTCAACGGTGAGTCGACCGAGGTCAGCACCAGCCAGGATGGTGACGACCTGCTGGTCAAGGTTCAATCCGACGGCGGTACCAAGATTGAGCTCGTGTACCAGGTGGTTGGTGCCACCAGGCAGCACGATCAGTTAGTCGTCACGAGCTGGCCGATGGTCCAGGGGTTGGATCGCCCGATCGGCTCGGCGAGCGGCGTGCTGCGGATCCCAGCTAACCCGGAACTCATCGACTGCACCGCCGGCGCCCCGGGCGCCCTCGACAAGTGCACGCTGTACGCCGCGGGCACCCACGATCATCCGATGCCGGTGTTTGAGCAACGCGCGATACCCACGGGCGGAGAGGTCTACTTCACGGTCGGCGCGACGGCGGGCACAATCGCCGTTACCGCCGATGTCAGCGAAGGCTGGAGCTTGGATCGGGCGTTTCGAGCCACGCCGCTGACGGTTGGCGTGGCGCTGCTGGCGCTGTTCGCTGGTGCCGGGATCCTGTTCTGGTTGTTCCGCCGAGTGGGTTACGACAACGCCCACGACGGTGCCTTGGAACCCATCGCGTTGTTCCAGCCCACTGGCGAGGGGCAAAGCGTTTTCACCGTCACTGATGGGATCCGCCCCGGGCATGTCGGCACCGTGGTCGATGAGCGGGTCGACCCGATCGATGTCACCGCCTCGCTGCTTGACCTGGCCGTCCGCGGCCACTTGCGAATCACCGAGTTGCCGCGCGCGGGCCACGAGCTGCTCGACTGGCGACTGAGCCGTCGCACCAGCACCGACGAGCTGCGGGCCTTCGAGGCCCGGCTGCTGGCCGCCGTGGTGCCGGATGGCAATGACGTGCTGGTGTCGCAGCTACCAGCGCAGCTGACGCCGCAGATCCCGGAACTGCAGAGCGAGCTTTACGACGACGTGGTGGCGCGCGGCTGGTTCGACTCGCGGCCCGACGCGACCCGCGACAAGTGGCGGCTACGGGGCCTGGTGGGACTGGGCCTGGCCGTAGTCGTCGCCGCGCTGCTGATCGCCACGACCACGTTTGGCCTGCTGGGGCTCGTGCTGGTGTTGCTGGCGGCGGGCCTGCTGTGGATCGCGGACCGGATGCCGCGCCGCACCGTCGAGGGAGCGAAGCTGCTGGACCAAATGGACGCGCTGAGTGCCCTGCTGGCGACGCAGCCGACCGATCAGTTGCCGCCGGGACGCGAGATCACCGAAATCTCCAAAATCCTGCCCTACACCGTGGTGTTGGGCAGCCGGGAGCGGTGGCTGCAGGCGCTGCGCGACAGCGATCCCGACGCGGCCCCAGACCCGGACAAGATCGACTGGTATCACGCGCCAGCGGACTGGCACCTCAAGGATTTCCCGGCTTCGATCACCGCGTTCATTCACACCGTGCAGGGCGAGCTATTCGATCGATGATCTCCGCCGCTATCGGCAGTGCCGCTGTTGCCGCCGGGCTGGGCGCGTTCAACACGTGCAGCTGCCGCTTTGTCGCGACCAGCTCGAAGTCCTCGACCAGGCTGCCATCTGGGCGCATCGCCTGGGCGCGGATGCCCGCCGGGTGCGGCCGCAGGTCGGCGACGCGCAGGTCGGGCAGGTAGCGGCGCGCCCGGGCCAGGTAACGCCGCTTCGACCACGAATCGGCGACCTCCGTCACGGCGGCCCGCCGGTGCCGCCATGCCAGCCGCCACAGACCGGGAAAGCCCGCCAGTTCGGCGGCGTCGCGGAGGTTGACCGCCAGCTTGGAACCGCCGTCGCGGGACAGCCCCAGCACCGCGTTCGGGCCGAGGGTGAGGGCGCCGTCCATCATGGGGGTGACATGGATGCCCAAGAACGGCAGCCGCGGATCTGGCACCGGATAGATCAGGTGGGAGACCAGGCCGCGTCGCTCTGGAGCAAGAGCGTAGTACTCGCCGCGAAACGGCACCAGTTTCAGCTGCGTGGCCACGCCGCAGCTGCGCGCGAGCCGATCTGCGTAGATCCCGGCGCAGCCGATGAGCCGGTTCGCGGTCAGCGTGCGATCGCTGGTGGTGATGCGGACGCCAGCGCTGGTTTCCTCGGCGCCCGTCACTTGCTGGCTGTAGCGGATGCTGCCGCCGCCGTCGCGGATCTCGGTGACCAGCGCCTGACAGACGGTGCGGTAGTCGACGATGCCGGTGCTGGGGCTCAGTAGGGCGGCCACGCCGCGCACGTGCGGCTCGCGGCGGCGCAACTCGGCTGCGTCCAGCTCGGCTAGTTCGAGCTGGTTCTGGCGGGCTCGCTCGGCCAGCTGGCGCAGCGCTACCATCTCGGTATCGTCGTGGGCGACGACGAGCTTGCCGATCTCGGCGAACGGCACTTTATGCTCGCGGCAGAGCCGTTTGGTGGCAGCCGTCCCCGCCCGGCAAAGCCTGGCCTTCAGTGAGCCCGGCGGGTAATACAGACCCGCATGGATGACGCCGGAGTTGTGCCCGGTCTGCCCCGTGCCGACCTCACCGGCGCGCTCCAACACCGTCACTCGGCTGCCGGGCCAGCGGCGCAGCCATTCCCGGGCCACCGCCAATCCGACGATGCCGCCGCCGACGACCGCGACGTCGCTCAGAGCTCAAACCCCGGATAGAGCGGGTGGGCAGATAGTAGCCGGTCTGCCTCGGCCTGGATGCGCTCGGCCTCGGCTTCGGGCAGGTCGTACTTGGCCTTGCCCGCCGTGCCGTCCTTGGTGGGGGCGGCGGTGGTGGCCCGCAGTGTGCCGACGATCAGGTCGGCCACCGCATCCATATCGCCGGTGGTGAAGCCGCGGCTGGTGAGCGCTGGCGTGCCCAGCCGGATGCCCGAGGTGTACCAGGCGCCGTTCGGGTCGGCCGGGATCGAGTTGCGGTTGGTGACGATGCCCGCGTCCAGCAGGGCCGACTCGGCCTGGCGGCCGGTGAGGCCAAAGCTGCGGGTGTCTAGCAGCACCAGGTGGTTGTCGGTGCCGCCGGTGACCAGCGTGGCGCCGCGCCCCAGCAGCCCTTCGGCGAGCGCCTTGGCGTTGTCGGCCACCCGGTGGGCGTAGTCGCGGAAGGCTTGGGTGCGGGCCTCGGCCAGGGCGACTGCCTTGGCGGCCATGACGTGCGAGAGCGGGCCGCCCAGCACCAGCGGGCAGCCCCGATCGACATCGGCGGCATACTCCTTCGTGGCCAGCACCATGCCGCCGCGCGGCCCGCGCAGCGACTTGTGGGTGGTGGTCGTGACCACGTGGGCGTGGGGGATCGGATCCTCGTCGCCGGTGAACACCTTGCCTGCCACCAGCCCGGCGAAGTGGGCCATGTCCACCATGAGCACCGCGCCGACCTCGTCGGCGATCTCGCGCATGGTGGCGAAGTTGATCCGCCG
>PDSD01000024.1 GCA_002748325.1 Arachnia propionica
TCGTCGATCACCCGTTTCTTGCTCATGTGGAGTACTCCGCATTCTCTTTGACGTAGTCGTAGGTGAGGTCGTTGGTCAGGATGGTCGCGTAGTGCTTGCCCGCATGCAGGTCGACTTCTACGCGGACATGGCGGCTGCTGAGGTCGACCAGCCCGCGGTCGTCGCCGATGGCCCCGCCTCGGCACACCTGGACGCCGTTGAAGCCCACGTCGATGGCGTCGGGATCGAACTCGGCGTCGGTGACGCCGATCGCGGCCAGCACCCGTCCCCAGTTGGGGTCGCCGCCGAAGATCGCGCACTTGAACAGGTTGGAGCGGGCGATCTCGCGGCCTACCACTTCGGCGTCGCGCTCGCTGGCCGCGCCCGAGACGACGATCTCGATCTCGTGGGCCGCCCCCTCCGCGTCGGCGATGAGCTGTCTGGCCAGATCGTCGCAGACCTGCCGTAGGCCCTGCTGGAAGGCCTGCGGCTCGGGCACCTGCTTGCTGGCCCCGCTGGCCAGCAGCAGCACGGTGTCGTTGGTGGACATGCAGCCGTCCGAATCGGCCCGGTCGAATGTCAGCCGGGTCGCTTCGCGCAGGCTGGCGTCGAGCGCGCTCGGGCTTAGCTCGGCGTCGGTGGTGAGCACCACCAGCATCGTCGCCAGGCCGGGCGCCAACATGCCGGCCCCCTTCGCCATGCCGCCAATCGTCCAGCCGTCGCCGGTAAAGCTCGCCTGCTTGGACCGGGTATCGGTGGTCATTATCGCCTCGGCCGCGGCGGCCCCGCCATCAGCGGTCAGCTGGGCGCAAGCCTGCCCCACTCCGGCCAGCAGCTTGGGCATCGGCAGCCGCTCCCCGATCAGCCCGGTCGAGCAGACGGCGATATCGGAGACGTCGGCCTGCAGCTGGCGGGCCACTTCGACGGCGGTGGCCTGCGAGTCAGCCAGTCCCGCTTCGCCAGTGCAGGCATTGGCACCCCCGGAGTTCAGCACCACGGCCTGCAACTGGCCATTGCGAACCGCCTGCCTGGTCCAGATGACCGGTGCGGCGCATACCCGGTTGGTGGTGAACACGGCGGCCGCGGCATAGCCTGGCCCTAGGTTCCGAACCACCGCCAAATCTGGGTTGCCGCTGGGTTTCAGCCCTGCGGTGATGCCAGCGGCGACGAATCCTTTCGGCAGCGTGATGCTCATGGGGCGACTCCAATCGTGGTAAGGCCGGTTTCCTCGGGCAGCCCCAACGCGAGGTTTAGGCACTGAATGGCACCACCGGCGGTGCCCTTGGTGAGGTTGTCAACGGCACCGACGGCGACCAGCAGGCCAGCGGATGCGTCGACGGCGACCTGCACGTCCACCCGGTTGCTGCCTAGCACCGAAGCGGTCTGGGGCCATTGGCCAGGCGGCAGTAGCCGCACGAACGGCTCGTCGGCATAGGCGGCGGCATAAGCCTCTCGCACCTGCTCGGCCGAGACCTCTGGCTGAAGCGGTGCGGTGCAGGTGGCCAGGATCCCGCGTGGCATTGGCACCAGGACGGGAGTGAAGCTGACCGTCACATCGGTGTCGGTGAGCTGTTGTAGGTTCTGCACGATCTCCGGAGTGTGCCGGTGCACCCCGCCCACGGCGTAGGCGGCCGCGTTGCCCATAACCTCGCTGCCCAACAGGTTCGGTTTTAGCGACTTGCCCGCCCCAGAGGTGCCGCTGGCGGCAACGATCCGGATGTCGTCGGTAGCAACCAGACCGGCGGCGACGGCTGGCAGCAGCGCCAACGTGCTGACCGTCGGGTAGCAGCCCGGCACGGCGGTGCGGCGGCTGGCCGCAAGCAGTTCGCGCTGGCCAGGCAACTCCGGCAGGCCGTAGGGCCAAGTACCGGCGTGCTCGCTGCCGTAGAACTCTTGCCAGGCAGCGGCATCGCGCAGCCGGTAGTCGGCGCTGACGTCGATGATCACCACGTCGTCTGGCAGCTCGGCCGCGATGGCACCCGAGGCGCCGTGCGGCAGCGCGAAAATGACAACGTCGTGCCCGGCTAGCGTCGTCGCATCCGTGGGTTCGATGATGCGATCAGCCAGGCTAGCTAGGTGCGGCTGGTGGGAGCCGAGCCGGTCGCCCACACTGCTATTGCCGGTGAGCGCCCCGATCGCTAGCTGGGGATGACCTAGCAACAGGCGAAGCACCTCACCACCGGCGTATCCGGTGCAGCCAGCGACGGCAACTCGAATAGTCATGGCTACAGTATGCCATAGACAGAATATTTATGCTTACTGCTTGCTGTCCTCGCCTAGCAGCCGCGCCAACACGCCTTCGATAACTAGCTGAATCCCCAACTCCACCGCGCCCGAATCGACTGCGGGTTCCGCGCTTGACACGCCAAGTTCGGCCAGCTGCGCCCGAGACTGCTCTACCACTAGCGAGCCCAACACCACCTGCAGCAGGGCGTGCGTGGCCGCAGCCGCGACCGGCTCCGGCGCACCGGCCTGGCACAACAGCTGGCGGGGTGCCGCAATCGGGTCAACGTCGCCAAGGCCGCTAGCGAGCACCGCCGAAACCAGCTCCGCCGAATCCCGATAGCTGCGCAATACTGCAAGTAGCTGGTGCGACCAACTTGTCAGCCACTCCCCTGGCGCCACCGCGCCGTCCGGCGTAGCGACCTGACCCAGGATCTCGTCCGCCATCAAGGCCAGCAGCGTCTGCTTGTTGGGCACGTGCCAATACAGGGCACCAGCCTGCACCTGCAGCGTTTCGGCGACTCGGCGCATGGTGACGTCGGCCAGGCCGTAGGCCTGCAGGATCTCGATGGCAGCCGCCACGATTCCCGACCGGGACAACCCCATGCG
>PDSD01000045.1 GCA_002748325.1 Arachnia propionica
CGCCGCCGAAACCGGTCTCGCGATGATCACGGTGGACGCCCGCGGGGTTCCGGTCACGGAGGCGTCCAGATTCACCTCCCTGTGCGAATTCTTGCGACAAGACCCGGAGATTCGCCGCCGCTGCTATACGTGCGACGCCCACGGGGGATTGCAAAGCGCGATCGAGGGCCGTCCGTTTGTGTATCAATGTCACGCAGGCCTGGTGGATTTTTCGGTGTCGATCATGTGGGGAGAACACTATCTGGGTGCGCTGCTGTGTGGTCAGGTGCTGCTGGACCGAGGGCAACACGAGCTGCATCGGATGGCGAATACAAGCGGTGAGTTGCTGAACTCGCCGAAAGCTAGAGCGTTGCTGGATGAGGTGACGGTAGTCGATATTGGCCGCCTGCAGAGTGCCGCCAACGAGATAGTCGAACTTGCAAATTTTGGCATCACGTCTGGCTCGAAGGTGGTGGATCTGGCCGCGCCCGGGCCGTTCCTCGGTCGGCTGCCGACCATGCCTTCGTCGAAGGGCAAGAGGCCAGTGGCCCCGCTGTTGGCCGGGCGGTTGAAGCCCCTACCGTTGGTGCCAATTGAGACCAAGAACGAGCAGAGTGTTTTGGCTGCGGCGAAGTTCGCCGCCAACCTTCAGGCTGGGGACCTAGTCGCCAATCTGGAAATGATCGGCACCTATCTGGACGATCTGTTTCCGAGATGGAGCCAGAAGCTACCGCCGACGGTGCTGGCTGACTTCGAAGATCTCTTAATCGGCATTGCCTCAGGCGAGGCCGTGCAATTCGGACGCGACATCACCCAGGCGGTCATGCGGCATCGTGCCCAGCGCCGACGGCCGCTCAATCGCTACGAGTGTCAGGTGTATGCCGAGCGCCTCGTGATCCAACTGCATAACCTATGCGACGAAAACAGACTGGCTTCAGAGCGAACGATCTCTACGTTGCTCAATGAGATCGAGAAGGATCCAACTTCATTCCTCACCGTCGGCAAGGCTGCCGCATATGTGATGCTGTCGGAATCGCACTTCGCCAGGCTGTTCAAGGCCAAGACCCAGGTCAGCTTCAAAACCTACGTGACCGCGAAGCGCATGGAGCGGGCGAAGCGAGAACTCGCACTCACTGCAAAGCCGATTCTTCGCATCGCGAACGAGTTGGAGTTCCATCCGCCCAACTACTTTACGCGCACATTCCGGAAACACTTCCAGATGACGCCCTCTGAATACCGCGAACAACACCAAGGAGACACACATGGCTAAATTTCAGCTGTCGACAACCGTAGCAATCGGCGCCGAGGCCTTGGGGCTATTGGAGCAGTATCGAGACTGCCGTGTGCTGCTGGTGACCGATGAGCACCTAGTCAAATTGCCAGTGTGTCAGCAGGTTGCCGCCCATTTCGACCAGCCGGTGACCTGCTACGACGCCGTAGTCCCCAACCCCACGATTGGCCAGATTGCTGCCGGTGTCACCGCCTATTTGGAGGCCGAGCCAGAACTCGTCATCGCCTTGGGAGGCGGTTCGGTGATGGACGCCGCCAAGGCGATGCATAAGTCGGCTGCCGAGGTGAACCGCAGCGCTCGAGAGGGGTTGATTGCGATCCCCACGACCAGCGGCTCCGGCTCCGAGGTCACTGCCTTCGCGGTGCTGACCGATGATGCCGGGCACGTCAAGATCCCGATGCAATCGCCCGACATGCGACCGGGCGTCGCTATCTTGGCCCCGGAGGCGGTTGTTGGCTGCCCCCCGAAGGTCACCGCAGACTCTGGGATGGATGCCCTGACGCACGCGATTGAGGCCTATGTTTCGGTTGGCGCTACCGACTTCTCGGATGCGTTGGCCGAGAAGGCCGCCGAAATCGTGTTTGGAAACCTGGTCACGTGCTATCGCAAAGGATCCGACGTGACCGCGAGAACTCGGGTGCACTCTGCCGCGTGTATGGCGGCGATGGCCTTCGACAATGCAGGGCTCGGGATCACCCACAGTTTGGCTCACGCGCTCGGCGGAAGCTTCCCCGTCGCCCACGGGCGGCTCAATGCTGTGCTGCTCAACGCCGTAATCGACTTCAATGCTTTGGATGCCCGCGCCGCTGCCAGGTATGCCGTCCTAGCGCAACGTTTCGGCAGGGATGCGGCGACGCCCACGATCGGGGTGCGGAATCTGACCACCGCGATCAGCCAGATGAACCGGGCGCTCGGCATCCCGAAGCGTCTGACCCAGTTGGGTATCGAACCCGAGGCGCTGCAAGATGAGATGCCGAGCCTCGTGGAACAGGCGCTCGCAGACACGTGCACCGAATACAATCCGCGGCAGCCAACAGCGGCCGATCTTACGGAGTTGCTGCAACGCGTCGCATAGCCCAGCCCAGGCTAATCGAGGGCATGATGGGCCCTGGAACGATGATGTCGCGCCAGGTGCTGAAGGAGACCGTGCTGCAGCGCTGGCGCAGTATCTGTTGAGGACCTCGCATTGGGTTGTGAAGACGGCCAGCGTGGGGCATCTTTGGTCCCTGATCTGTTCGGCCCACCTGTGCGCATGGCCAACCGCCGAATCAGGGTTTGCGCCGCGCTCGCCAACCGCATACACTTCTTCTTGGCCGAAGACCGCTGGTAATCGTTATAGATTCTAAGATCCTTGGATGCCCGCGCAGGACGAACTCTCACCCATGGTGGTGAACCCCGTGCCTGCGTGCCGGGGTTTTTCTAGTTGCGGCTCTTTCG
>PDSD01000046.1 GCA_002748325.1 Arachnia propionica
ATGACCGGCAAGTCGCCATCGACCACCGGCGCTGGCTCCGAAGGTGCCATGACCAAGGGGCCGTTCAACTCGCTGCCCACGGTCATCGACCTGAATGCCGCGATTTTGTCGTTCATCCTGACCGGCTACGACGGCTGGCTCTCCAGCGCGGGCGTGGTGGGCCCCAACGTGCGGGTCGACCACGACATCAGCCTGTTGGTTCCCGAGATTTTCTCGCGGATGACCGACGAGGAACGCGCCGCCGACGCCCTGATCGCCGAGGGCGCACTGGAGCGGATGGCCGACTTCGAGCACAACGGCCGCACCGTGTTGGCCAGCCGCCTCGGCTACCGCATGACCGCCAAGTTTGCGACCAAGTACTTCGGCCGCATCTTCCTGCACCCGCAGGCGGTGTTCACCGAAGAAATGCTCAAGCCCGAACTGCAAGATCTCGACGTATTCGCCGAATCGGTCGACACCATCGTCAAGACTCACAAGCGGGTGGCCGACTCGTACTTCGCCGACCAGACCGCCGACCTGGCCAACCCGCCGCTGCGGGCGCTGCTGGAGATCATGGCCTACGGCAAGACCGCCGACGGCTACACCCTGGACGACCCGGAGTTCCGCGACCTGTTCACCCTGGAATCGGTGCTGGCCTCCGACTGGTACGCCGCCCGGGTGCGGGCACAGCGCGATCACGAGTTGGAGCTAGCCAAGCGTTCGCTGGCTGCGCTGGATGATTTCGCCAGCCAGGAAGGAAACACCCAGACGGGCAGCCGGTTGGGCGTTACCGCCCGCCAGGCCGCGCTGCGCAGCCGCATCGAGGAACTCTCCGCCGAGGGCTCGGAACGCGAGTTCTGGGGCACCCTGGGCCGCCAGGTGAACTGGCAGTTCTAAGCCACAGCCACGTCGGGGGCTATTTCTTAGTCTCCGACGTGGACAGGGCGGCAATGAACGCTTCCTGGGGCACTTCGACGCGCCCCACCATCTTCATGCGTTTCTTGCCTTCCTTCTGCTTTTCCAGCAGCTTGCGCTTACGGGAGATGTCGCCGCCGTAGCACTTGGCCAGCACGTCTTTGCGGATCGCGCGGATGGTTTGGCGGGCGATGACCCGGGTGCCGATGGACGCCTGGATCGGCACCTCGAACTGTTGCCGGGGAATCAATTCCTTGAGCTTGGCGGCCATCGCCAACCCGTAGGCATAGGCCTTGTCCCGGTGCACGATCGCGGAGAACGCGTCGACGGTGTCGCCGTGCAGCAGGATGTCTACCTTGACCAGATCGGCCTTGGCCTCGCCGTCGGGCTCGTAGTCGAGCGAGGCGTAGCCCTTGGTGCGGGATTTGAGCGCGTCGAAGAAGTCGAACACGATCTCGGCCAGCGGCAGCTGGTAGCGGATCTCCACCCGATCCTCGCTTAGGTAATCCAGGCCCTGCTGGATGCCGCGGCGGTTCTGGCAAAGTTCCATGATCGTGCCGATGTATTCGGCAGGCGTCAGGATCGTGCCACGCACCACCGGTTCGTAGACCTCGGCGACTTTGCCCGTGGGGTATTCCGAGGGGTTGGTGACGACGTGCTCGGAGCCGTCCTCCATGATCACCCGGTAGACCACGTTGGGCGCGGTCGAGATGAGGTCCAGGTTGAACTCGCGTTCCAGCCGCTCGCGCACGATCTCCATGTGCAGCAGCCCGAGGAAGCCCGCCCTAAAGCCGAAGCCCAGCGCCCCGGAGGTCTCGGGTTCGTAGTCTAGGGCCGCGTCGTTGAGCTGCAGCTTTTCCAGTGCCTCGCGTAGTTCGCCGAAGTCGTCGCCGTCGATCGGATACAGCCCGGCATAGACCATGGGCACTGGCGGCTGGTAGCCGCCCAGGTCGGTTGTGGCAGGGGCGGCCATGGTGGTGACGGTGTCGCCCACCCTCGACTGGCGGACGTCTTTCACCCCGGTGATTAGGTAGCCGACCTCGCCGACACCGAGCGCCTTCGCCGGGGTGGGCTCCGGCGAGATCACGCCGACTTCCAGCAACTCGTGCTGCGCATTGGTCGACATCATCTGGATGCGTTCGCGGTGGTTTAGCTCGCCGTCGACGACGCGCACGTAGGTCACCACGCCGCGGTAGGTGTCGTAGACCGAGTCGAAGATCAGTGCCCGGGCCGGGGCGTCAGCATCACCCTCCGGGGCGGGCACCTGGGCGACGATCAAGTCGAGCAGCTCGGCCACGCCGTCGCCGGTCTTGGCCGATACCTGCAGCACATCCTCGGGTTCGCAGCCGATGATCCCGGCCAGCTCCTCGGCGTACTTTTCCGGCTGCGCATTCGGCAGGTCGATCTTGTTTAGCACCGGAATGATGGTCAGGTCGGCGGCCAACGCCAGATAGAGATTGGCCAGGGTCTGCGCCTCGATGCCTTGGGCCGCGTCAACCAACAGCACCGCCCCTTCGCAGGCCTGCAGCGAGCGCGACACCTCGTAGCTGAAGTCGACGTGGCCTGGGGTGTCGATCATGTTGAGCACGAAGCTTCGACCATCGACCTCCCAAGGCATCCGCACTGCCTGGGACTTGATGGTGATGCCACGCTCCCGCTCAATGTCCATGCGATCCAGATACTGCGCTCGCATAGAACGCTCGTCCAACACACCCGTGAGCTGCAACATCCGGTCGGCCAGCGTCGACTTGCCATGATCGATATGGGCGATAATGCAGAAGTTGCGCAAGACCGCCGGATCAGTACGACCGCAGTCCGATTCAGATTTCAAGTGAGGCTTGCCAGTGGCAAACATTAAGTCACAAATGAAGCGCATTCGTACCAACGAAAAGTCGCGCTTGCGTAACAAGGCTGTGAAGTCACAGCTGCGTACCCACGCTCGCCGCGTCCGCGCCGCCATCAGCGATGGCGATCAGAAGAAGGCCGGTCGGCTGCTACGTGAGGCCTGCCGCGCACTGGATAAGGCAGTGAGCAAGGGCGTGATTCACGCTAACCAGGCAGCCAACCGTAAATCGGCACTGACCCGGGCGTTCAACGCCATGCAGTGACGATCACACAGTTAAAGCACCTTGGAGGGGGAACCGAGGTGCTTTTTTCTTACCCAAAAACTAGCGGCGACGGTGCCGCAGAATCTGCAACACCATGCGCTCCAGCGCGTACTCGGGGTTGGTGGCGGCACCCTTGACCTCGGCGTCCGCAACTGCGATCAGCTGCAGGGCTGCCTCGACGGATGATCTCGGCCAGTACCTGCTCAGCGAGCTATAGTCGCGCATCTTCCACGGCGGGATGCCCACGTGGTTCGCGGCCTCAGCCCCCCGCAGACGCAGCGAGGCCACGTCTAAGTACTTGCCCATGCTGCGGAATGCCCGCGCGACGGCGCTGGTGATCAGCACCGGTTCCGCGCCGGTGTGCAGCGCCCAGCGCAGCTGCTCCAGCGCCTTAGGAGTGTTGCCTTGCAGCACGGCGTCGGCGACGTTGAAGCTCGTCACCTCTGCCCGCCCGGCGAAGTAGCGCTGGATCAGTCCCGGGTCGATGACCTTGGTTTCGGCATCGTCGCGCAATTGTTGTAGCGCGGCAGCCAAGCTTCGCAGGTCGCGGCCGACGGCGTCGATGAGCGAGTGGGTGGCCTCGCGGGATAGCTTTAGGCCCAGCCGTCTGGCCTCGGCAGCACAAAAGTCCGGGACGGCGCTGGGCTTCGGCGTCGCGACGGTGATGACCTCAACGCCCGCCTTCTTGAGCTTGGTGATCAGGGCTTTGCCTTTGTTGCCGCCTTCGTGAACCAAGATTAGGCACAGGCTCTCCCCCGGGTCGGCCGCGACGGCCACCAGCTGATCGACGACCTCCAATGGAGTGGCGCCGACGTCCTCGATCACGGCGACCACGTGCGAGGCGAACAGTGAACTGCCAACCACCTCGGCCAGCATCGAGTCGGCCAGCGAACTGGCGGGTACCTGGTTCACTTGGGCCTCGGGCTGCTCGGCGAGCGCGACCTGGCGGCGCTCGGCCACCTCCCGTTGCGCCAGGAACTGCTCGGGACCAGTAACCAGCAAACAAGATCCGAAAACGCTCACAGCCCAACCTTGCCACTATTCCCGCGCCACGTCAGCCAAGTCGTGGCCGAGCCCGGTGTGTTGGTCGTGCCGGGTCTGTTGCTGCAGCCACGACACCCTGGGTGTGACAACTACAATTGTGGTAGCACGCCCAGCGGCGTAGTGAATGGGCGGCACTTGCGAGACGAGGCGAAGAAGCCATGGCGAGATTCCTGTTGGCACCAGAGACGTTCAACCTGGGCGAGACCTCTCGGGCTGTCGAGATCGCCAGGGAACTGCGA
>PDSD01000043.1 GCA_002748325.1 Arachnia propionica
CCAGCGGGCCGGATCGCTTCGTGGGCCTCTTGCGCATTCTTTGCCTTGGTGGCGTAGTAGCGCGGCTTGGCGGGCAGGTAGTCCTCGCCGAACAGTTGCGTGATCTGCGACCTGGCCGCCTTGACCGCGGAAGCGGCCAGATTAACCGAATCGGTACGCATATAGGTGATGAAGCCCTTTTCATACAGCTCCTGGGCCACCGACATGGTGCGCTGCGAGGTGAAGCCGAGTTTACGCCCGGCCTCCTGCTGCAGGGTGGTGGTGCGGAACGGTTCGTAGGGACGCCGGGTGTAGGGCTTGGCCTCGACCTGGCCGACCAGGAACTGTTCCTCGCGAATCCAGTCGGCCACTGCGGTCGCACCCGCTTCACCAAGCACGACCACCCCATCGCTGGTGGGCTGCCCGGCACTGTCGAAGTCCTTGCTCTGCGCGATCTTGGCGCCACCCAGTGCCACCAGTCGCGCTGGGAAGGTGCGAGGCTCGCTGTTTTCACCGGCGTCGAGGCTCAGATCCAGGTCCCAATAGGCGGCTGGAACGAAGGCGATTCGCTCGCGTTCCCGATCGACGATGAGCCGGGTGGCCACAGACTGCACCCGCCCGGCTGACAGCTTGGGCATGACCTTCTTCCACAGCACCGGAGATACTTCGTAGCCGTAGAGGCGATCCAGGATGCGCCGGGTCTCTTGCGCATCAACCAAGTCGGTGTCGATGTCGCGCGGGTTTTCGACCGCTTCAGTAATGGCCCCCTGGGTGATCTCATGGAACACCATCCGTCGGGCTGGAACCTTGGGTTTCAGTGCCTCCAGCAGATGCCAAGCAATCGCTTCGCCTTCGCGGTCACCATCGGTGGCGAGTAGCAGTTCGTCGGCTTGCTTGAGCTTTTCTTTCAGGCTGCGCAGCGTGGCCTTCTTGTCGCTAGCCACCACGTATAGCGGCTGGAAATCGGCCTCGACGTTTACGCCCGTACGCGCCCATTTCTCGGCTTTGTACTTCGCGGGGATCTCGGCTGCGCCGGTCGGCAGATCACGGACGTGGCCGCGACTGGATTCCACGATGTACCCCTTGCCGAGGTAGCTAGCAATCTTGGTAGCTTTCGTGGGTGATTCGACGATAACGAGCCGGGTCAGCGTGTCTGGCATGAACTTCCTTCAAAATACGCGTGGTTGGCATGTTAGCCCACTGGCGGCAAAACTACGTCACCACGGGCATGCCTCAAGGAACTAGATACTGGTGTCGCAACGCAAGCCGGATCGTCGGCAGCACCTGCTCGATGAGAGAATCGACGGGTTCAGCCAGCAGCATCGCCACCGCTCCCATCACTTCGCCGACACTGAGGTCGCCGTCCAGCGCCCCTAGCACCGCCGCCTCATTGGTGGAAACCTGCATGGCTCGCAGCAGCCCGGTTTGTTGTCGTAACACGATGTGGGTTGGATCAGCCGCGCCCGGGGCCCCGAGTTGTTCCTGGTTCACTTGGTGTAGTCGCGGCCGGGAAGCCAGCAGCTCCGCGGTTTCTGCCGTTGCCGCATCGAGCGCTGCCTGGCGACGGGAAAATACCTCCCCCACTGGCTGCGCCACCGAGTGCGGCCACTGCTCACATTCAATATCTGGGTTCTCGCGACCGGCCTTGGCTAGGTGAATCCAGCCCAACCCGATCTCGGTGATGCCCAGCTGCTCAAAGTAGGCCAGCCAACTTTCGTAGTCCGAGCGCCAACTAGCCGAACCCACCAATCCGGCGTCAGCTAGCCACATTTCGATGTATTCGTAGGGATCCATCCGCTCCCGCTCGACCACCCACAGATCGGCCCCGGTGTCGGCGACCCAGGCGGACAGCCGATCTTGCCACGGTTGCGCATCAATGATGGCCCAGTTGGTTAGCAACTGCAGCCTGCCACCATCCCGCAGGTGTGCCGGGGCCTGCCGGACGATGGTCTCCACCAACCCATCGCCGATCATGACGCCTTCCCGGTAGGTGAGCCGAGCCGAGGCTGGCGGGCTCATCACATATGGCGGGTTGGACACGATGAGATCGAACTGTTCTCCGGTGACCGGTTCAAACAGCGATCCTTGCCGAAAGTCCGCCTCGACCCGGTTAAGGCCCGCGCTCAGCCGGGCCAGCGATAGCGCCCTGGGGTTGAGATCGGTGGCCACCACCCGTTGCGCATGCTGTGCCAGGTGTAATGCCTGCACGCCGCAACCGGTGCCAAGGTCGAGTGCCGACTCGATTTGGTCTCTCGCTACGATCTGGGCCAGCGTCCGCGAGGCCGGAGAAGCCCCCAGTACGTAATCCGCCGCGACCGTTACCGGCGCATGATCCAACCCGGGGATGAAATCACTGACCACAAAGCCATCGCGATCGGTCAACTCATAGGGCCGCACCTCCACCAATGCCCGGAGCTTTCCTTCACTGCCGGTCACCAACCCGGCCGCGACCATGTCTTCGATGGGCAACGACTCACGCAACGCCTCCTCGGACACGACTTGCTGTAACACGAACAGCCGGATCAGGTTGGCAAGCGCGTCCTGGGCATCCCCAAGCGCCCGAGCGGCTGCCAGTGTGGTGTTGCGTCCCAACGCTGATTGCCCCGACTGGCCGATGCGAGCCAACACGGCATCAGTGGTATAGCCTGCGGCCGCCAATGCTTCGGCAATTCGGTTGATCTCCATGTCTTCACGCTAGCTTGAGCTGGCACCCCGGCGGCAACTGCAGCCGTCAAACTGGGTATCGGACACTGCCTGCGAACCGGATAATGCCTGCTTTGCGGACAATGCTTTCTTCTTTTCGGCCGCTGCTTGTGCCAGCCAACGGGCACCAAGGCGGCACCCGCTAGGTTGTGCCGGCCGTCGCTGCCCGCACCAGCCGCACGTCGGCTAGTAACCGATTGGGTGGCAGGCGGCGTTCAACCCGCACTGCCACGACGAATGATCCGGGGGCCTGGTGCACCTGGCAGGCCACCAGTTCCGCCGAGTTGTGTTGCGCTGCGGCCCGCGCCGCGCTGCAGGCATCGTTGCCTTCGGCCAGGGCGGCCGCCCCGGCCAGCGCTGTCAGGTCGGCCGCGTTTTGGGTTTGCTGCAATTGGGTCAGCAGCCCGCCTGCCAACAGCAGCAGGCCGCCGCACATCACAATGATCACGGCTGCCGCTGCCGAAAGCAGCGTTCCTGCCCCAGCCTCATCGGCAGTTGCGGCGCGCCGAATTGGCAGCATCGCCCGCATTAGCCTGTCCCCACTTCGCGTTTAGCCCAGGCATCTGCAGCCACCTCGATGGGCGCTAACGCCACCACTGTGACGTGCATGGCTACTTTCACCTCGATGCCCTCGTCGACGTTACGCACGCTCACCTGGGAACTGGCAGGCAGAGCATCCTGCACTCGCTGTGCTGCCGCCACGTCACCTCGCGCCAGTTGTCGCGCCACTTCAGTGGCCGCCACTGCGCACGTGTGGTAGCCGGCCCCGACGTTAAACAACGACGCCAAGATCACCGTGACGAAAGCCAACCCAACGAGCCCGATGGCCAACTCGACGGTGACCATTCCCCGGCTGCTCTGCCTGCCCATTTCCACTGCCTATCCGTAGCACCTAGATGTGGGACAACACTTGCGCGAAGATATCCAGCACCCACTTGGTAAGCGCCTGGAAAAACGAGTTGTCGTTGAAGACCCGAATCAAGATCAGGGCCGCCGTCGCCGCGGCCAGCAGACCGATCGCGTACTCGATAGTGGTGAGCCCTCGCTCAATCAGCTGCCGCGCGCGTGAGGTACGCCGGACGATCACTCGAGAATTGCTGCTAGTCATTGTTCTTCCTTTCCCACGAGACGACTTTCGCTCGTTCATCCCCACGATGAAGATTGACCACCGGATGGTTTCGGATTCGGGGCTGTTGTGGAAAACCATTTTTCGGGCAGCTGGCCCACTACAATTTCGCTGCTACTGCCCGAAGAAGGCGCTGAACAGGCCGCCGACGATGGGAACTACCCCAACCATGACGAAGGCGGGCAGGAAACAGACCAAGAGTGGAATCACGCTGGCCACCCCGACCGACTTGGCTCGCCGCATCGCCGCTTCTTGGCGGCGTAGCCGAATCTCCTCGGCATGCACCTGCAAGGTTTCCACCAGCGCAGTACCGGTTCGGCAGGCCCGAGAGATGTCCTTGGCAACCATGCCCCAATAACCGTCCTCGGCTAGCACCAGCCATGCCTGCCAGGCAGGCTGCCCCAAATCGAGCTGGGCTAGCACCCGGCTAAGGCCGTCCGGGCTGCCTCGCGGAGCGGCATCGTTGACGACCCGCAGTGCCCGATTCATCGGCATGCCCGCCGCTAGCGCCACCGCCAACAGTTCCAAGCCTTGCGCGGTGGCCTCGGTCGAGCCCCGGGGACTGCTCCCGCCGGTGAGGAAACCGACCCCAACTAGGGCAGCTAGCCAGCCTGCGGCGGCCGCCAACGCTCCCCACCAGGGCGGCAACCACACCACCAGGCCGAGGGCAAGGAGCGTAGCCAACACAATTCGCAGCCGAAGCGGCGGCGCTGTGGGTTGCCCCCGCCACCACCGCAGCAACCAGTCTGGCGGTTGGCGAATCTGCAGCCGAGCCAGGCCTTTGGGGCTGGCTAGCAACGCCGCCGTGGCGGCAAGCAACGAAGCGATCAGCAACAAGCTCATGGCAACTCCTTCGCCGCCTGGGCTAGCCGCTCCGTCCACACCAGCCCGATGGAAGTCAACACCGCGGCCGCGGCCAACAAGGCATGACCCACGACGCTGTCTAACAAGAAACTGACCGGATCGGCCCCCGCGAAAACTCCCAACGCGAGACCCAGAAAGGGCAAGAAGGCCATGACCCGGCCGCTCGCCCGGGCCGTAGCCAACTCGGCTTCCACCAATGCGGCACGCTGCCGGTCTTCGCGCAGCCGTTGCGAAACCTGCCACAGCACGCTGGCGACTGGTGCTCCCGTGTGATGACACACCTGCCAGGCTGCGGCGATGTCGCGGAACTTGGCCCGGCCAGGAGATTCGGCGAGCTGCTGCAGCGCCTGGGCCGGATCCACCCCCAATTGCACCATCGCCGCGGCTGGGGCCAACACCGGTAAGTCTTGGGAGGCCTGCTCGATCGCCGCTGCCGGTAGCTGCCCGGCCTTCAGTAGCAGCGCCAGGTTGCGCGCCGCAGCCGCGGTCTCGTCGGCGCCGCTGCGAATCAATCGATTGCGACGCGAGTTGGCAGTCGTCCACCACAGCACACCGAGGCAGCAGCCTGCCACGATCACCCAGCCCACAGCCGCGGCACCGCCGAGCATAAACGCAACCGCCGCCACGAGCACAGCAAGCAACGCCAACTGCCACCGGTGGGACGCAGCCCGGCTGGAAACCGTGGGATGCAACCGCTGGAGCCCGGCAGTCGGTGGCCTGATGGCCAACCAAGCCGCGGCTGCGGCGCAGACAGCCGCGGCAATCACAGCCCACCCCAGGCCCGAACTCGCGCTGCGCCTGGCCCCCAACTGGTCGCCTGACGAAACTCAGCAGCCGGAACCACTTCCACCAACCCCGAATCGCCACGTTGAAACACCCCGATCTGGGCGACCTGCCGCCGCCCGTCGGCGAACCGCACGATATGCACCACGGCCGCCAACGCGGCGGCCACCTGGGCATGACAAGCCTGGCGCCCCAATCCGCCCAACGCAGCCAGCGCCTCCAACCGGGCGGGCACATCGGAAATCGAGTTTGCGTGAACGGTGCCGCAGCCACCCTCATGACCGGTGTTGAGCGCAGTAAGCAGATCGGTCAGCTCGGCCCCGCGCACCTCGCCCACCACCAGCCGATCAGGCCGCATTCGCAACGCCTGCCGCACCAGCGTGGTTAATGCGATAGCACCGATACCTTCCGTATTGGCCTGCCGCCCCGCCAACCGGACACAGTGCGGATGATCGGGATTGAGCTCCAACGCATCCTCCACGACCACGATCCGTTCCGCAGCTGGCACCAACGCCAGCAAGGCCGCCAGCAGGGTCGTCTTGCCAGAGCCGGTGCCGCCGCTGATCAGGAACGGCACCCGGTTGGCGACCATTCCGGCCAATATTTGCTGCGCGTCTTCAGTGAGGGTCCCGGCCTCGCGCAGCTGCGCAAGCGTCAACGACCGCCTAGCTGGCACGCGCAACGACAAACACGTGCCCGGATGCGCGACCGGCGCGAGGATGGCGTGCAGCCTGACCCCGCTCGGTAACCGACCATCCACGAAAGGATGGGCATCGTCTAGCCGCCGCCCAGCCGCCGCAGCCAACCTGATGGCAAGCCGACGCACTTCTGCCTCGTCTGCCAACGCCACGTCCGCCGGGACCAGCCCGGCACCGCGATCCACGAACACTTGATCCGGGCCGTTGACCACGACGTCGCTAACTCCCGGCTCTCGCACCAGGTCTTCAAGCGGACCCGCTCCGGTGCTTTCGCGGCGCAACTGCTCCAGCGTCGCCAGCAGCACCTCGTCGGTCACCACCACCCCGACCCGACGCAAGGCTGCGGCCACATCTGCGGCATCGTAGGCCCGCCCCAACGAGCCCAGTTCAGCCTGCAGGCGGGCCAATTGCTGCTGGGTCATGACTGCAATGCCTGCCATAACGCCTTGACATCGCGCCGGAACCGCCGGGCAGGCGCGGCCGCGATGCTAATTCCCTCGCTGGCGAGGCGGGGGACGCTGGGATCGTGTCGCAGCACCCCCAACAGCGGCAGCCCAAGCGCCCGCGCGACTTCCGCCGTTGGCAGCCCGCGACCGGCCCCGGTACGCACCACCAACGACGCGCCAGCTATGTCGTCACGGCCGGCGAGCACCCTAGCCGAGGCGACTGAGCTGACGTCGGCACCCACGAGCAACACCACCCGGCCACGATGCTGCAAAGCAGGGGGAACCCGGGTACCACCATCGCAGACCAGCCAGCGATGTGAGCGCGCTAATGCCCGCACCACCGACAAGACCGCAGACGGATCCGGCTGGACAGCCTGGCGACGCCCCAAGGCCACCACGCTCACCCCGTCAGCTCGCAGCAGTTGGTCGTCTATCGCCCCCAACTCGCCACTAGCCTGAGCCAAGTCATCCCAGTTGAGCCCAGCCCGCGATTCACAGCCAAACAGCAGGTCCAATCCCGGCCCACAATCAGCCAGCTCAACCGCCGCAACCGTGGCACCCGTGGCGGCGGCCCGGCCCGCCAACCCGACGGCCAGCGAGCTCACCCCCAACCCACCTGAGGCCCCTACCAAGACAATGGTTTCGCTGGGGGTACGCGGCCTGTTGGCCACAGCAAGCGCGTCGGCGAGTTTGGTGACGGCGCCAGGCAGTGGCAATGCCGGCACCCCCAATTCCGCCGACGCCGCTGCCACTGCGGCCGCCTCAGCACCAGTCACATAGGTTGCCTGCGGGCGTGGCGGTAGCCCCTGCGCCCGTCGCGCGAAATCGGCGCCCACCAGCACCAACTCTGCGTTCGACCAGACCTGCCGCAACCTAGCCACATCAGCAACAACCTCGATTTCCACCCCCAACGCCAGCCCCGTGGCGGTGACCGATTCGCTGAGTTCACCAGAACGGGTGGCCAGTATCCGCGTCGTTGTCCCACTGTCCATGCGCACAACATGAGCAAGGCGTGCCAGTCATTGCCCATTTCCGCCCGACAATGTGGATAACCTGTGGGCTACATCGATAATCTCGTGAGGGTCATGTCTGCATTCAATCCGTTTTCCAACTCGGCTATCGGCTGGCTGACCGTCTGGTCGAACACCAGGCTGTTAACCATGTCTCCGGGCCCCGCCCTGGCCCGTCGGCTGGCGGGAGCAGGCCACGACGTCTTTGCCCTGGGCAGCACCGAGGATGAGACGAGCCAGCTTGCCCGGCTGGGCGATGTCACCGCACTTTGGGCCCGCTTCGAGGCGCTGCCGGTCGGGACATGCGAGTTCGACACCGTCACTATCCACCAGCGCTTCCACACTCTGGACGCAAACATGGCGCTCAGCGAGATCGCCCGGGTGTTGCGTCCCGGTGGCTGCCTCAGCGCCTCCTACATCATCCGAGACGATTCGGTGCCGTGGGTGCGGCGGCTCGCGGCGGTGCTGCGCAACTACGATCCGACAGCAATGCAAGGCGACTACGGCCAGCATTCGCTGGCCGCCCTGGAACGCAACAAGTACTTCCCCGAGGTCGAACAACGAGCGTTTCGGATTTGGCAAGAGATCGACGGCGCTGGCCTACTGGCGATGGTCAGCCGACAGCCGCTGTGGCGAAACCTAGACGAGGGCCAGCGGGCTACGCTTTCCGAACAGGTCATGGACGTGTTCCAGTCATCGGTTCGGCCCGGAGATCAGCTGCGGCTTCCTTACCAATTGCTGTGTGTGCGGGCATTCGTTGACCACGACGAATTGACCGCCTCGGTGGCGGCAGTGGAAAGCGCTATCAACATCTTGATGTAACTCCCGGCTGCGTGCCGTAGGCTAGGTATTGATGTCGAAAGGAATCCAATGACAACTCCTCTACCGGCTTCTGCGCTTAACCGCGTCAAAGAGAACGTTTCCGACTTCATTGCTGTCGAGAGCGAACTGGCCAAAGCAGAGTTGGTGCCTGCTGCCAAGCATGCGGGGATCGGGACTGGTCTCTTCGCAGGCGCCAGTGCGTTCATTTTTCACGCCGTCTGGATGCTCATCATTGCCGTTGCAATCGCGATCAGTTGGGCACTGAATAGTTTCACCCCATTGGATCCTTGGGGCGCTTTCACCTTCGGCTTCCTCATCACCGTCGTGATGTCATTGCTGATCGCTTTCATCCTGATCATGCTGGGCCGTGCTCAGCTGCGCCAAGTCAAGAAGCCCGAAGCAACCATTGCTGAAGCAAAAGCCACCCTCGATTCCATTTCCGAGGCGCTCGGCGCGAAACCCGATGCTGAGCCGGTGCAGCAGGTTTATTCCCACCGTCCCGTCGCCGAATAACTGATTGTTTTTGGCCGCTAGCTTCGCTGGAAGCGCAGCGGCACCGCGCCTGGGCGGCTACGATCCCACGGCTGTTCCCAGCCGCCCAGGCGCAGCACTAGATCGAGGATGATCCCGGTATAACCCCACACGAACCCGATGTCGAGGTCGAAACCCGGCGTGGTGAAGTTGGCCATCTTGGCGCTCACCCGAATCGCCGGATCCGCCAACTGCGAGACGGGCAACTGCCAAACTGAGGCCACTTCCCCGAGATCATGTGGCTGCAGTTGGATCTCCCCTGGCCAGCCCGCCACCACTGGCGTAACGTCATAGCCGCTGGCCGGCACCCAGCCTTGGGGCAGTTGCCCAAGAATCTCCACTTGCTCGCTTGGCAGCCCTACTTCTTCGCGGGCTTCCCGCAGCGCAGCCGCCTGCAGCGATGCGTCAGCGGGTTCTAGCCCGCCGCCAGGGAATGCGATCTGTCCCGCATGACGTTGAAGTCGATGGGAACGCTCAATCAGCACGATGCACGGATCGTCGCTTCGCGACAGCAGCACCAGCACCGCAGCTTGCCGCCCACCCTGCGGAGTTCGGTTCAGGGTCCCCGCGTAGCCAGGCAGCGGGCGGCTGAGGGCCTGGCGCAACGTATCTAGCGGGCCAGGCGGCAGCGGATTAAGCGTCGACAACCAGCTCTACCTCCACCGGCGAGTTAAGCGGCAAGGCGGCTGCACCCAGTGCGCTGCGCACGTGGATCCCGTCCTCACCGAAAACCTGATGCAGCAGTTCAGAGGCACCGTTGGCCACCGTCGCCTGCGCGAAAAAATCGGGTGCACTGGCCACATAGACGACCACCCGGCTGACCCGCTGAATCCGATCAAGCCCACCAGCAACCGAAGCTGCTGCTGCCACCGCATTCAGGGCCGCTACCCTGGCGGCGGCCATCGCCTCGTCCGGCGAGACCTCCGCACCAACCTTGCCCACCGCTACCAATTCGCCAGCAACCGTCGGCAGTTGCCCGGAGGTCCAAATCTGTTGCCCGATCCGCCGCGCCGGAACATAGGCCGCGACCGGGGCCGCCACCGGCGGCAGTTCTAGCCCCAGAGCTGCGAGCGCTTCATGGCGGGACCGGGGCATCATTCGGCCTTTGGCCGTTTGAAGTAGCCGACCACCGTATCGGGGTTAGGGCCGGGCGCTAACGCCACTAGCTCCCACCCTTCTTCGCCGAAATTGTTCAATATTTGTTGCGCCACGTGCGACAGGATCGGTGCAGTGAAATATTCCCACTTCGTCATGGCACTACAGTGCCAGAGTGCTGAGCCGCTGCCTAGGTCAGGCTTTAACTAGGACCCGTCGCCAAGATTCAATATCCGGCCGGGTACGCAACAGGTGGCGGCGTTCTCGCTCCGTCATGCCACCCCATACGCCCCACTCGATTCGATTATCGAGCGCCTCAGCTAGGCATTCAGAACGAACTGGGCAGCCCCAACAAACGCTGCGGGCTCGTTTTTGATCCTTGCCCTCCGGAAACAACTCGTCTGCCATGTCTCGACACTTGGCTCGAACCGTCCACTCGTCGGCGTAGACCAGAGACATCGCTGCCCTCCTTCGCACAACCCGTTATTTTTTTGACCGTATCGTATGTGGGGTCATTTGGGTAGGGCGGGTGCCAGGCCTGATTTTCGAGACACCTTGGCAGATCGCGTAAACTGACTGCCATGGCCTCAACAAAGCTCAGTGAACGCGCATCAGCAATGCTGACGTTTGTTCTCGTCAGCCTGCTCAGCGGGGTGCTGCTGGCTGGCCTCTTCGCACCGTTTGTGGCGCTTGCTAGCGGCACGGCGACGGCAACCGCCGAAAGCTTCAAGTATTTGCCCGCCGAATTGGAGACGCCACCACAGGCGGAGCGTTCCCGCATTCTGATGGCCGACGGCAGTGTGCTGGGCACCTTCTACAACGAGAACAGAATCTACGTCACGCTCGACAAAATCGCGCCAATCATGCAGGAGGCTCAGGTAGCCATCGAGGACCACCGGTTCTATGAGCATGGCGCCATTGACATGGAAGGCATGGCTCGCGCATTCTTTCGTACGCTCGCGGGTGACACTCAGGGAGCTTCTACCCTCACCCAACAGTATGTGAAGCTCGTGCAGGTCGAGGCCGCCTACGCCCGTAACGACGAGGAGGGGATCCGCAAAGCCACCGAGGTCACCTTTGAGCGCAAAATTCGCGAGATGCGCTATGCCATGGCCATCGAGGAGAAGCTGAGCAAGAACGAGATCCTGGAACGCTACCTCAACATCGCCTACTACGGCAGCGGCACCTACGGCGTAGAAGCGGCCGCGCGTTACTACTTTGGGACGACCGCCAAGGACCTAACGTTGAGCCAGGCAGCATTGCTGGCCGGTATTGTGAAGAATCCGGTCGCCTACGACCCGATCAAATACCCGCAGGCCGCGTTGGATCGTCGCGACGTGGTGCTCAACCGGATGGCCCAGCTAAACATCATCACGGTTGCCCAAGCCCGCGAAGCAAAACAAGACACTTTCGATCCCAGCAAGGTGGTCAAAACCCCGAACGGCTGCATCACCTCGGAGTTCCCATTCCTTTGCGAATACGTGGTTCGTTCCTTGAAATCCGACCAGTTCGCTAGCCTGGGCGCCACTCCCGAAGAACGACTGAATCGCCTAAAGCGGGGGGGCCTGACGATCACGACCATCATTGATCCGGTTGCGCAGCGGGAGGCAGAGGCCGCCGTAGCGAAGCTGGTCAAGCCCACGGATCCGGTACTGGCGACCACGGTCCTGATTCAGCCGGGCACCGGGCTCATCGTCGGTATGGCGCAGAGCCGTCCTGACATGGGCGAAGGTGAGGGCGAAACCTACTGGAACTACAACGTTTCACGTTCCATGGGAGGGGCCGAAGGCTATCAGGCTGGCTCGACATTCAAGCCCTTTACGATGGCCGCGGCTATTGAACTCGGCTATCCCCCGAGCAAGCAGTACTTGAGCCCGCGGGAACTGGATATTCAGGGTATGGTGTTCAAGGATTGCCAAGGCCCGTTCGTATTCCGGCAGGACTACACCACCCATAACTACGACACCGGTTACGGCCTGATCGACATGATGAAGGCTGCCCAGAAATCGGTGAACACCTACTTCATGCAGCTGGAACGCGATGTGGGCATCTGCGCCTCGATCGACATGGCCAAGAAGCTTGGCGTCGAGATGGCCAGCGGCGATGATCTGCGCAGCTTGCACCAGGCACCGTCGTTTGTGCTCGGGACCGCCGAGGTTACCCCACTATCAATGGCCGAGGCCTATGCGACTTTTGCTGCCCGCGGCAAGCACTGTGATCCAATCATCGTGAAGTCGATCGTCACCAAGGACGGCTCGGAACTGGAGGTGCCCTCCGCGAACTGCGAGCAGGTGCTTAGCCCTGAGGTAGCTGACGGCGTGAACTACGTGTTGAAGTCGGTGATGGACCGCGGCACCGGCCGACCGGCCCGGATGCGGGATCGTCGGCCAGCGGCGGGTAAGACCGGCACCACCAACGACAACGAGACCGTGTGGTTCGCGGGCTACACCCCCGATATGGCTGGTGTCGCCATGATCGCGATCGACAAGACCAATCCTTGGTACGAGGACCACCGCAAGACCTTGAAGAACGTCCGGTTGCCTAGCGGCACATATTTGTCTGGTTCTGGTGGCGGCGACGCCGGTCAGATCTGGAAAGCTGCCATGGCTTCGGCACTAAAGGACACCCCAGAGACGCCGTTTACGAAACCACCCAAGCGGATCTTGGAAGGCGTCAAGGTCAAGGTGCCCGACGTGAGCCGCATGAGCTACTCCGAAGCGAAGAAGACGCTGGAGGCCGCTGGCTTCACCACCGTCAAATGGAAGGTGTACAGCGATCGACCGAAGGGTACTTTCTTGGGTGCCGCTCCCAGCCGTACCGCAACGAAGTTCTCCACGATCTCACTGAAGGTTTCTAATGGGCCGAAGCCGACGCCCAAGCCCACTCCGCCACCTGCGCAACCTTCGCCGCCACCGCAACCTCCTCCTGGCGATCAATCCTCGGACGGCTAGTGCGGGTACTTCAAGCAGTAGCAGCCCTAGGCGGCGCCGGAGCGGCTTGTTGCGCGTGGGGACTGGCTGAGGCAGCCATGTTCACGGTTCGGCAGGCGAGCGTGCCGGTGCTGCCAGCCGGGGGCGCGCCGTTACGAGTGCTGCACGTCTCGGACATCCACCTGGCTCCATGGCAACAACTGAAGCTTGGTTTCGTTCGGTCGCTGGCGAGCTTGCAGCCCGACCTGATCGTCAACACCGGCGACAACATCTCCCACCCGGATTCGATCGAACTGCTGATGTCGGCGCTGGGCGAGTTGCGTGAGGTCCCAGGGGTGTTCATCTTCGGTTCCAACGACTACGAGGCTCCCCGGTTCAAGAACCCGTTGCGCTACGTGATCGACGGCCGCAGCACCAAGGACGCCAATGCGACGGCGCTGCCTACCGAGCGGCTGCACGAGCAGTTTACGGGGGCCGGTTGGCACGATCTGAACAATCGCCGCGCCGAGCTGACGGTGGCCGGCTATCGGATCGGATTCCGCGGCACCGACGACGCCCATCACGACCGCGACGACTACGCAGCTGTCGCGGGCCCGGACGCCGGAGTGGACTTCAGCGTCGGCGTCACCCACGCCCCCTACCGGCGGGTGCTGGATGCCATGGCCGCTGATGGTGTTGAGCTGATCTTCGCTGGGCATACCCACGGCGGCCAGGTCTGCGTGCCTGGCTATGGTGCGCTGACTACCAACTGCGATCTGCCGACCAAGCAGGCAAAGGGCCTGTCGTGGCACGAGCACGCCGGGCGCAGGGTGCCGCTGCACGTCTCCGCAGGAGTGGGAACCTCGCCGTTCGCGCCGGTGCGGTTCGCGTGCCGCCCCGAGGTGACCCTGCTGACGCTGCTGCCGCAGCCCCAACCAGGAGCCGCCGCCTAGGCCGGAACGCGGCCTTGGTTTCACGCCGAAGCCGCTGGTGGGCTATGCTATTCGCTGGTTCGAGATCGGGCCATCGGGGTGTGGCGCAGCTTGGTAGCGCGCGTCGTTCGGGACGACGAGGCCGCAGGTTCAAATCCTGTCACCCCGACCAG
>PDSD01000050.1 GCA_002748325.1 Arachnia propionica
CCCGGCGGGCGGCACCCGGCACAAGAAACGCCGCCGCCTTGCGGGCTGAACCAGCGCATATCGCTGGCCTCACCGCAGCCGAAACAGGCGTCCAAGATCATGGCGTAACCAGCCGTAGCCAGGGCCCGCAGCAGGTAGGAATCGACCACCGCCTCGGCGGAACGATCCGGTTTCGCCAACGCGACGATGGCGCCGAGCAGCAGCCGATACTGCGACCGCGACGGCGTGCCGTCTTCGCTGACCAGCCGGTCGGCGGCCTCCACCAGCACCTCCCCCGCGGTGAAGCGATGGTAGTCAAGCCCCATTAGCCCGGGATGCAGCGTCTCCACCTGGGTGATGATCTCTAGCGAGCCACGGCCGGTGAGCAGCTGCACGTCCACGTGGCTGAATGGCTCCAGCCGGGCCCCAAACTTGCTGCCGGAGCGCCGCACCCCGCGAGCCACAGCGCGCACCTTGCCGTGTTGTTGGGTCAGCAGGCTGATGATCCGGTCTGCTTCGCCCAGCTGGTGGGTTCGCAGCACCACGGCTTCGTCACGGTAGGTCGGCACGTGCACATGATAGAGCGGTAGGCTGCGGCAATGGCCTACGAAATGCCGCAACCCCATCCCAGCGGGGCAAAACCGCCCCAGATGCCCACCAAGTCGCTGCCCCGCCACGTCGCCATCGTCATGGACGGCAACGGCCGCTGGGCCAAAGAGCGTGGCCTCAAGCGCACCGAGGGCCATGCCCGGGGCGAGGCCGCCCTGCTCGACGTCATCTACGGCGCCCTCGAAATCGGGATCCCCTACCTGTCTGCCTACGCCTTCTCCACCGAGAACTGGAAGCGCAGCCCCGAAGAGGTGCGCTGGCTGATGGGCTTCAACCGCGACGTCATCCACCGCCGCCGCGACGAACTGACCGCGATGGGGGTGCGCATCCGCTGGGCGGGCAGACGCCCCAGGCTATGGGGCTCGGTCATCCGGGAGCTGGAGCAGGCCGAACAGATGAGCCAGGCCAACGACAAGCTCACGCTGCAGTTCTGCGTCAACTACGGCGGGCGAGCTGAGATCGTGGATGCCGCCCGCGAGATCGCGCGGCTGGCCAAGCAAGGCAGGCTCGACCCGGATCGGCTCACCGAAGCCCGCTTCGCCAAGTTCTTGGACGAGCCGGACATCCCGGATGTTGATCTGTTCCTGCGCAGCTCGGGCGAACAGCGCACCAGCAACTTCCTGCTTTGGCAGTCGGCCTACGCCGAGTTCATTTTCCTCGACCGGCTCTGGCCGGACTTTGATCGGCGCGATCTGTGGGCCGCAGTCGAGCAGTTCACCACCCGGCAGCGCCGGTTCGGCACCGCTTAGCGCTTGGCGGCGCGGTTGAGGGCGCTCATGATGGCGCTCAACGAGGCCCTGGTTATGCTCGGGTCGATGCCGACGCCCCACAGCACCCGCGCCTCGTCGCCATCACCGATCTCGCATTCGACGTAGGCGGCAGCCTGGGCTTCGCGCCCCGCGCCTAGCGCATGCTCGGTGTAGTCCAGCACTCGAACCCGGGCCCCGGCTTGTGTGATCGCGTCCACGAACGCCGAGACCGGGCCGTTACCTTCGCCAGACACATCAATGTCGGCACCACTTGGGTCGTTGACGACGGCGCTGATCCGCACCGTCCCGTTATGCGACGACGAATGGATCGACGACAGCGACCACGGCTCGAAGGTGATGTATTCGGCGTTGAACAGCGCCAGAATCTGCTGCGCGCTGATCTCGCCGCCCGCTTCGTCGGTGTGGGACTGCACAATCCGGCTGAACTCCATCTGCAACCGGCGCGGCAGATCCAGGTTGGCCTCGGACTTCATCAGGTAGGCCATGCCGCCCTTGCCGGACTGCGAGTTAACCCGGATGACCGCCTCGTAGGTGCGGCCGACGTCGGCTGGGTCGATCGGCAGGTATGGCGCCTCCCAGGCGATCTCGTGCAGGCCCTTGCCCTGCTCTTCGGCCTGGGCCTCCAGATGCTCCAGGCCCTTCTTGATGGCGTCCTGGTGCGACCCGGAAAAGGCCGTGTAGACCAGGTCACCGGCGTAGGGGTGGCGGGCGGCTACCGGCAGTCCGGTGCAGTATTCGACGGTGCGGCGCACTTGGTCGATGTTGGACAAGTCGAGTTGTGGGTCGACGCCCTGGGTGTAGAGGTTGAGCGCCAGGGTCACCAGGTCGACGTTGCCGGTGCGTTCGCCATGGCCGAACAGGCAGCCCTCCACCCGGTCTGCGCCGGCCATCTGCGCCAGCTCGGCGGCCGCGACGGCGGTGCCCCGGTCGTTGTGCGGGTGCAGCGAGACGCAGACGTGCTCGCGGTTGTTGATGTTCCGGGTGAAGTATTCGATCTGGTCGGCGTAGGTGTTCGGGGTGGAGCGCTCGACGGTCGCGGGCAGGTTGAAGATGATCTCGCGGCCCGGCCCAGGCTGCCACACGTCGGCGACGGCGTTACACACCTCGACGGCGTATTCGGTCGGGGTCTGGGTGAAAATTTCCGGGGAGTACTCGTAGCCGAACTCGACATCACGCAGCAGCTTGTCGGCGTAGCGCATCACCAGCTCGGTGCCCCTGGTGGCCAGCTGGATGCATTCGCGTTCGTTGATGCGGAACACCACCCGCCTAAATAGTTCGGCGGTCGCGTTGTAGAGGTG
>PDSD01000025.1 GCA_002748325.1 Arachnia propionica
CGCCGCCGAAACCGGTCTCGCGATGATCACGGTGGACGCCCGCGGGGTTCCGGTCACGGAGGCGTCCAGATTCACCTCCCTGTGCGAATTCTTGCGACAGGATCCCGAGATTCGCCGCCGCTGCTATACGTGCGACGCCCACGGCGGATTGCAAAGCGCTATCGAGGGCCGTCCGTTTGTGTATCAATGTCACGCAGGCCTGGTGGATTTTTCGGTGTCGATCATGTGGGGAGAACACTATCTGGGTGCGTTGTTGTGTGGTCAGGTGCTGCTAGATCGCGGGCAACACGACTTGCATCGGATGGCGAACACGAGCGGAGAGCTACTGAACTCGCCGAAAGCCAGAGCGCTGCTGGACGAAGTGACGGTGGTCGATATTGGCCGCCTGCAGAGTGCCGCCAACGAGATAGTCGAACTTGCGAATTTTGGCATTACGTCTGGCTCGAAAGTAGTGGATTTGGCCGCGCCCGGGCCGTTCCTCGGTCGGCTGCCGACCATGCCTGCGTCGAAGGGGAAGAGGCCAGTGGCCCCGCTGTTGGCCGGGCGCTTGAAACCGCTGCCATTGGTGCCAATTGAAACCAAGAACGAGCAGAGTGTTTTGGCTGCGGCGCGGTTCGCTGCCAACCTTCAGGCCGGGGACCTAGTCGCCAATCTGGAGATGATCGGCGTCTATCTGGACGATCTGTTTCCGAGGTGGAGCCAGAAGCTACCGCCGACAGTGTTGGCCGACTTCGAAGACCTCTTGATCGGTATTGCCTCCGGCGAGGCCGTGCAATTCGGACGTGACATTACCCAGGCGGTCATGCGGCATCGTGCCCAGCGCCGGCGGCCACTCAATCGCTACGAATGTCAGGTATATGCCGAGCGTCTCGTGATCCAACTACATAACCTATGCGACGAAAACAGACTGGCCTCAGAGCGAACGATCTCGACGCTGCTTAATGAGATCGAGAAGGATCCAACCTCATTCCTCACCGTCGGCAAGGCCGCCACATATGTGATGCTCTCGGAATCGCACTTCGCCAGGCTGTTCAAGGCCAAGACCAAGGTTAGCTTCAAAACCTACGTGACCGCGAAGCGCATGGAGCGCGCCAAGCGAGAACTCGCGCTCACTGCAAAACCGATTCTTCGCATCGCAACCGAGTTGGAGTTCCACCCACCCAACTACTTTACGCGCACGTTCCGAAAACACTTCGGGATGACGCCCTCTGAATACCGCGAACAAAACCAAGGAGACACACATGGCTAACTTTCAGCTCTCGACTACCGTCGCGATCGGCACCGAGGCCTTGGGGATGTTGGAGCAGTACCGAGGATGCAAAGTGCTGTTGGTAACCGACGAACACCTAGTCAAGCTGCCAGTGTGTCAGCAGATCGCCGCGCATTTTGACCAACCGGTGACCTGTTATGACGCCGTAGTCCCCAACCCCACTATCGGTCAGATTGCTGCCGGGGTCACGGCATATCTTGAGGCCGAACCAGAGCTCGTTATCGCCCTGGGCGGTGGTTCGGTGATGGACGCGGCGAAGGCGATGCATAAGTCGGCCGCCGAGGTGAACCGCAGCGCTCGCGAGGGTTTGATTGCGATCCCAACGACTAGTGGATCTGGTTCCGAGGTTACGGCCTTCTCGGTGCTGACTGATGACGCGGGTCACGTAAAAATACCGATGCAATCGCCCGACATGCGACCAAACATCGCCATCTTGGCCCCGGAGGCGGTCGTCGGCTGCCCTGCGAAGGTTACCGCAGACTCCGGAATGGACGCCCTAACCCATGCGATCGAGGCCTATGTTTCGGTTGGGGCTACCGATTTTTCTGATGCATTTGCTGAAAAGGCGGCAGAGCTTGTGTTCGGAAACCTGGTCACGTGCTATCGCAAAGGAACCGACGTGACCGCGAGAACACGGGTGCACTCTGCCGCGTGTATGGCAGCGATGGCCTTCGATAACGCAGGCCTCGGGATTACACACAGTTTGGCGCACGCACTCGGCGGCAGCTTCCCGATCGCTCACGGGCGGCTCAACGCTGTTCTGCTCAACGCAGTTATCGACTTCAATGCTTTAGACGCCCGCGCCGCTGCCAGGTATGCCGTCCTAGCGCAGCGCTTCGGCAGGGATGCGGCGACGCCCACGATCGGAGTGCGGAACCTGACTACCGCAATCAGCCAGATGAACCGGGCCCTCGGCATCCCGAAGCGTCTCACCCAATTGGGTATTGAGCCCGAGGCGCTGCGCGATGAGATGCCGAGCCTCGTCGAACAGGCGCTCGCCGACACGTGCACCCAATACAATCCCCGGCAGCCAACGGCGGCCGATCTTACAGAACTGCTGCAACGGGTCGCATAGCTAAGGCTAATTAGGGCAATGATGCGCCCTCGGCGATGATGTGGTGCCGAATGCTGCAGAAGACCGTGCTGTAGTGCTGGCTGCGTATCTGCTGAGGGCCTCGCGTTGGGTTTTCGGGACGGTCGCTGAAGGGGCGCGGTTCGCCCCTTGCTTATTCTGCGCCGCCTGCGCACATGGCTGGCCGCCGAATCAGGGTTTGCGCCGCGCTCGCCAACCGCATACACTTCTTCGTGGCCGAAGACCGCTGGTAATCGTTACTGATTCTAAGATCCTTGGATGCCCGCGCAGGACGAA
>PDSD01000044.1 GCA_002748325.1 Arachnia propionica
GCCTTCGAGCAGTCTCGGCTCGTCGGCCGCCACGACGGCGAACCGCTGCAGCAGGTAGTCCGTCAACCACGGCGCCGCCCGCGTCTGGAGGGCGTGCGTTTGTTCGTGCACCGCGACGTAGAGCCGCAACTGTGCTGCCGGCAGCCTGCCTTGGCGTTCCAGCTGCACCAGATTCGGGGCCAAGAGATACAACGTTGGCTGCTCGGTGAAGGGATCGAACTGTCCCAAGATGTTGCGGCTCACCCGGCCTAACACCACTCCCGCGGCCGCGCTGGTAGCTGCCCCCGGGACGGCCTTCGCCAGCTCAAGTCGGCCCACCACAGTGGCCGCCATATCGACCGCGGCTTGCAGCCAACTTGCCCGATCCAGCACCGCCACCCGCTTGGCCCCGGAAACCCCCAACTCGCTGTAGTCGATTGCCAACGCCTCGGCCTCGCGGGCTCGCACCCGCAGGTCTGCGACGATTTGCTGGGCTTGCACCCGCGACACCGCAGGCAGGTCACCCATCCCCGCCTGGGCCAGGCGAAGCATCAACTCCCAGTTCGCCGCCGCCATCAGCAACCGCAACCCGAGATGATGCCGACAGCCTGGTCGGCCCACTGCTTGTTGAGCCAACCATTCGGTGCGTCATTGATCATGACCGCGAACACAACCTGCCTGCCATCAGCGGTGACGGTGACACCAGCCAACGTCGATACGCCGGAGAGCGTGCCGCTCTTGGCGTGGGCCATGCCGCGAGCCGGATCAGCCAGGTCCGCATCAAACCGCTGGTGCAGGGTGCCGGTTACCCCGGCGGCAGGCAAGCTATCCAGCAAGATGCTCAGCTTGGGATCCGAGGCGATGCGCAACACTACGTCAGCCAGGGCCCGGGCACTGACCCGGTTCTCGCGCGACAGCCCCGAGGCGTCGCGGATAGTGGTTCCCTCCGGCCAGAGGCCCTGCTCGGCGAGGGTCTCGCGGATCGTCGTCACCGAGTCGTTAAATGTGGCTGGCCGGCCAGCAGCCAAGGCGAGCTGGAATCCCAGCACCTCGGTGAAAGAGTTGTTGGAACGCAGCAACGCCTGATCAACTATCACGTGCAGCGGGGGCGATTCGACCCTGGCCAGTTCCGTTCCGCTGCCCTTACCGGGGGTCGGTTCCGCCGTCACGGTGATTCCCGCCTCGGTGAGCTGCTTGGCGAAGATTTTGGCCGCTTGCAGCGCGGGAGTTTGGCTGCGCACCCGGGTTTCGTCACGGCCTTCGTCGGCCCACAGGGCACTGATTTGGGTTACCTGGTCGCGGTATTTCGCTGGCCAGGCCGTGTTCCAGCCGGGATCGGCGAAGAGCGAGGCGTCGAATTGCAGCTTGACCTGTCGCTGCCCGGATTCGGTAAGCGCGGCCGCGGTCGCGGTGGCCAGTTCCCGCAGCGACGCGGCCTGCGGGTAGCCCTTGGCTGGTTCTGCCCGCAACAGCGGATCGCCGCCACCGACCAGCACGATCGTCCCCGGGCTCGGGGAAAGCACCCGGGTGGGGAACCGCTGATTCGCATCCAGCTTGCTCATCACAGCGGCCGCCGTCAGCACCTTAGTGTTCGAGGCGGGAATCAGTAGCCGCTGCGATCCTTGTTCGGTGATGACATCTCCGGTGATTGCGTCGAGCACCACATACGACACCGTGGCCGGTTGCTGTTCGGCGCCCAGCGCGGCGACATCCAACTTGGCCAGCCGAGACTGCAACACTGCACCGTCGGGCATAACACCGTCGCCTGCGGCGGCCGCCTCGTCGACCAATTCCACCTCGGTTGCCACTGGCGCAACTGAAGCGGTCTGTGACGGCGAGATGGTGGTGGGTGCCCCGGTCACTTCGAGCCCGGCGGCTACCAATAGGGGATGGGCAAAAACCGCGCCGAGGAAAAGCACCGCGACCAGCAGACCAGCCAGGCCCCAGGCTAAGACTTCGTGGATCACTTTGCGGTCGTGACTCACGCTTCCTCCAAACCGGGTATCCTGCTAACTGCGCGGTCCACATGAGTGGGCCTCACCCCATCATAGGAGCCTGATTTGAGCGAAGACGCAATCGTCGCGTTAGAGGCGGAAGCAATCGGCGAACGAGTGCTGTTCGATGTGACTGTCGAGATCCCCAAGGGGGAGAAAAACAAGTACGAAGTCGATCACAAGACCGGGCGGATCCGGCTGGATCGCACCTTGTTTACCTCTACGCAGTACCCCTACGACTACGGCTTCATCGAGGGCACGTTGGGGCAAGACGGCGACCCGTTGGACGCTATGGTCATCGGCACCGAGCCCACCTTCCCCGGCTGCCTGATCCAGTGCTACGCGGTGGCTATGTTCCGCATGAAGGACGAGATGGGCGGCGACGACAAGGTGCTGTGCATTCCGACTGCCGACACCCGTCGCCAGAACCTGCGTGACCTCAAGGATGTGCCGGAGCACATGCTGCTTGAGATCGAGCACTTCTTCTCGGTGTACAAGGACCTAGAGCCAGGCAAGTCGGTTGAGGGAGCCACCTGGGCCGGAGTGGCTGAGGCAGTGGCCGAAGTGAAGGATTCCTTCGAGCGGGCCAAGGGCACCGAATACGAGCATCCCCACTGAGCCGTCGCCGCTAGGCCCGATTCAGCCCGCCAGCCAGGCACCCAACCAGGCTGCCCCGAGGCATGCCAGCAGGGTCGCAGTCGCATAGCTGGCGGCTAGTGGTGCCCGGTTGCGTCCAAGTTCCCTGGCAACCTGCCAGCTAACGGTGGAAAACGTCGTGAAGCCACCTAAGAAACCCGTGCCCACGACCGCTAGCACATCTCCGGTTAACAGCTGCGAAACCACACCCAGCAGGAAAGAACCGGTGGTATTGATCAGGAACGTGGCCCGCCACGGCGGCTGCACTTGGCTGACCAGGTAGTCGATAACCGCCCTGGTGACCGCACCCAGTCCCCCGGCGAGCGCAAGGAACACCATCATCATCGGCGCCACCACCTACGCGCCAGGACGTGGCCCAGGCCAGCCGCGCCGATACCGAAGGCGAACTCACCAGCTACCGCCATTGCGTGCAGCGGGGACGATATCCCCTGCAACGCCAACGTCGACCACGAGGTGAACGATGCCACCCCGCCAGTTGCCAAGAACAGCCGCGTCGCCGTCACCTTGAGGCCGTAACGCCCGGACAGCGCGCCTAGCAGCAGTGCCCCGCCCACGTTGATGGCGGCGAGGCTCAGCATCGAGTCAGCGAATAGCTCTAGCAAACCAGCCCGAGCCAGCGTCCCGAGCGAGCCGCCAGCGAAAATGGCCAGCAATCTTCCGGCTCGTTGCTGGCTCATCACCCGTGGCACGCTACACCTGATCCCCGCAGCCAAGCCAGCTACGCGCAGCGCCAGCTAGCGTGAGAGACTGGAAGGGTGCCCACCCATGTGATGCTTACCCGCCCCGCAGCCAACCGCGTCTATGGCGAACAGGCGGCGGCACTCGCGACGGCCGAGCTGGCCATCTGCCTGTCCACCGCCGAGGACATCAAGTTGGCGCAGATCGCTGGCCTGGAATACGTCTCGTTCGACTTGGCGAAGCTGTCCCCTGGGGAGCTGCAAATCATCGCGGAACAATCCACCTGCTATGCACTGTTTCGGCGCGACGGCGGAGCCTTGCGTCCGATTGAGTTGCCCGACCCGTTCCTGTTTTCTGACGACCTGGTCACCATCCCCAAGTATCAGGGCAAAACCAACGAGCAATTCACTCGGCTGCTACTGAATGTCACGCTGGCTGCAGTGTCGCGTCCGGCAACCGGACCACGACGCATCCTGGATCCGCTGGCCGGTCGCGGTACCACCCTGGCCACGGCGTTGCTGTCTGGCCATCACGGCTACGGCATCGAGCGCGACGTCAAGGCCTTCGAGCAGCAGGCGGCGTTCATCAAGACCTATCTGCGCCGCAAACACATCAAGCATTCGGCCGAGCTGTCGCCGTTGCGGCGCGAAGGCAAGACCATCGGCAAGCGCTTCACCGCGAGCATCAATTCGGCTGCTGGGCCGCTGACGCTCGACACGATGACCGGAGACGCCACCGACTCCCCTCGCCTGTTCGGCAAACGCAAGTTCGACGCGATCATCACCGACGCCCCCTACGGCGTGGCTCACGCCGCCACAGCTAACGGGGGCCGCAGCCGCAGCCCCGGCGACTTGTTGCGCGCTGCCATCCCTGGTTGGGCCGAGCAGCTCATGCACGGCGGCGCCCTCGGCATCAGTTGGAACACCTACGGCATCACCCGCGACGACCTCGGTGAGCTGTTGACGGCATCCGGATTGCAGGTGGCGACCAGTGAACCGTGGCTGGGATTTGCCCACCGAGTGGACTCATCGATCCGCCGCGACCTGATCGTCGCCACCAAACCCTAAACTAACGGCTATGAGACGACTGGTTTTGCTGCGCCATGCCCACGCCGAAGCGCACCATCCCGAGGGCGACAAGAAGCGACATCTGAGCCCGGTCGGGTTGCAGCAGGCGCAGGAAGCTGGCGTCGAGCTGGCGAAGTTCGGCATCGACTATGCACTGGTATCGGCCGCCACCCGCACCCGGGAGACGTTCTCGGCATTGAGCCTGGGAGTGCCTGCGGAGTTTCAAAATGCGCTGTATGGCTGCGGCACCGACACCATGCTGCAACGCATTTCGGAGATGACCGACGATGTCAACTGCCTGCTGGTGGTGGCCCACGCCCCGGCGATCCCGGCGCTGACAGCCCGGCTGATGTATCGCGCCAACCCGCAAGCCGCTGATGCGGCCGTCTGCCACTTCTCGACCGCCAGCTATTCGGTGTTCTCGTTCGATGACGAGTGGGATCAGTTCGACCCGGATTTCGTGGACGACATCGAGTTCGTTTCTGAGGGGCCACAGCACACCAGCTGCTGAGGCATTCCGTCGGCGTTAGCCGTCGGAGATCCGCCGGGAAACCCGCCGGGCCACATCCCGGCCGGAGCGTACTGCTCCTTCCAGGTAGCCGTTGAACTGGGACGCGTATTCGGCGCCGGCCCAGTAGACCCGACCATCGGATTCAGCCAGGGAGGGCCCGTTGCCCGACCAAAGTCCGGGCACAAAGTGGGCGCCGTGGCAGCCTTTGGTGAATTCTTCGGTGGCCCAGTTTCGCTCCACGTAGGCCACTGGCTCAGCAGCCTTAGGGCCAAATACGCCAACGGCCGAGTCGATGAATGCCTGCCGCCGGGCCTGCTCGGACATCGCAGCGAGCGTTACCGCATCGGGGCCCTCGAAGAAGCCAGTCAAGACGCCCCGGCCGTCGTTGGTGCTGGCGTCGAGCGTCACCCGCACATAGCCGTCATCGGAACTGGATTGCCCCGACAGGCCCTCCTCGTACCAAAACGGCGCGTCGTAGACCAAGAAAACCTTGATGACGTTGCCCGCTGGCACTTTGTGGGCCAGCTCATGCCGCCACTTTGGCAGCGGCGGATCGTGTTGCAGCTCTACCGCCAGCCGTGGCGACAGCGTGGAAACCGCTAGCCTCGCGTGCAACGTGGCACCGTCGGTCAGCTCGACCTCGACCGCCTCCGCGCGTTGCCGAATGGCCCGAACCACCTTGCCGAACTGAATAATCTCACCCAAATCATCGGCCATCGCCTGACACAGCGCGAACACCCCGCCGGTCAGCCGAACCTGGTTTAGGCCACCATTCGACGCAAACAACGCCTCCATTTCGGGCACGCACGCCAATCGTTCAAGGCCCTGCCCCAAGCTCACCTCGGCAGTTATTGGACCAATCGCGCCCTGCCACACCTCAAAGAAGCGCAGCCGAGCCGGTTGGGTGCGAAGGTTCGCCGAGGCCCACCGCTGCAGGCTCTGCTCCAGCCAGTCAAGATTGGTCTGCTTCCATTGGGGATCGTCGATCATGCGCTGGCTCAGCCGCCGCAACCGAAGCAGCCCTTGGGTGAGATCGCTCACCTCAAACGGCGTCAATTCCGTCCCCCGCGACTGGATCGACAGTGTTCTAGCTTCGCCGTTGGCCCGTACCCGCATGCTGCGCTGCGCGGCATAGTCGATGGTGGCGATGTTGTAGCTGCGGGCCAGCGCTAACACTTCCTCATGCCCCGGGCCGATCCATTGCCCGCCGAGTTCCAAGTAGTAGCCGTCGTCGAAAACTACGTTCTCGACCCTGCCGCCGACGCGATTCCTGGCCTCCAAGACGAGCGCGCGATGCCCGCGCGCTCGCAAATCGAGGGCCGCTGTCAATCCAGCTAGCCCGGCCCCAACAATCACGCAGTCGTACACTCGGCCTCCTTGAAGATCAGCCTAACAAGTGCAAATCTCGCTTCTACAGCAAGGCCGGTTAAGCGCCGATTGGCCCAGGACAAGGCGCTTCGCAAGCGCCTCGATACAACGATACGTTGGGGTTTTTCGGCCAGTAAAACCTGACCCAAGGCAACTGCCGAAACAACCAAAGTATGGCTGATCGGGGAAAAATGGAGCCGCCCACGGGATTCGAACCCGTGACCTACGCTTTACGAGAGCGTCGCTCTACCGACTGAGCTAGGGCGGCAGCAACTAGAGACTATAGTCACTCCCCCGGTAGATGCGAAACCGGCGGCTCGGCGAGCAGGGTGCGGACACGCCACCGGGATCACTCAAGCGTCCCAGCGCTGGGCAGGCCTCCCGCTACGCGGAACCACCGGCCCGGATCACTTACAGGTCTGGCCGCTCTCCGGCACCTCACCGTCGACCATGTAGGCGGTCACGATCTTCGTCACACACGGGTTGCCGTTGGTGACCGAGCCGTGTCCGGCACCGTCATAGGTGAGCAGCACGCCAGAGTCGAGCTGCTCGGCCATAGTCTGCGCATGCTTGTACGGGGTGGCGGAATCACCAGTCGAGCCCACGACCAGGATCGGCGCGGCCCCATCGGCTGTGATCTTGATCGGCGGCGCCGAGTTCGCAGTCCAGGCCTGACAAACCAGATCCACCCCCATGTTGGTAGCGAAGATCGGTGACTTCGCCTGCAGTTCCTGCCAGCGCTTGTACGCGTCAGCAACACCGGAATCGGCCCAGTCTGCGCACAATGTGGCCGGGAAGGCATAGGCCGCTGTCTCGTAGCCGTTCGGACGGGTACGGCCGTTGAGATCATCTGAAGCTGCGAGCAGCATCTCCCCGTCACCTTCCATCGCCTGCTGCAGCGTTTGGGTGAGATCGGGATAGTAGCCTTCGTCGAAGTACAGATACAGCGCGATACCAGTGATCGCTAGACCTTGCGTCAGGTTGCGCGATTGGTTCACGACAATCGGGGCCTGGTCAAGCCCCTTAACGAAGGCCGAAATCTTCTCCAGCACCTTCTCGGGGGTATCGCCAAAATCACACGTCAACGCCTTGGCGCACCATTCGGCGTAATTACGCAACGCCAGCTCGAAGCCCTCTGCCTGGGCTACATCTTCGTCGTCGGTGATGTCGACCGCTGAGTCCAACACCATGCGCCCCACCCGCTCCGGGAAAAGCTCCGCATACATGGCGCCGACGTAGGTGCCATAGGAGACGCCGAAGTAGTTGAGCTTCTCCGAGCCGAGCAGGTAACGCAGTAAATCAAGGTCTCGGACGTTCTCGATGGTGGTCAGGTGATCCAGCAGCGCTCCTGACTCGTCGCGGCACTGCTTGGCAAACCCTTGCCAGGTTTCCAGCAGCTGCTTCTTTTCGGTTTCATCGTCAGGCGAGCTATCAGTGCTGAAAACCGCGTCGGTTTGCTGGGTGTCACCGCACTTCACTGCAGTCGAATCCCCGGTCCCGCGGGGGTCCCAGCCAACATAGGCGTAGCCCTCCCAAAGGCCCGCAACGCGTTCGGCGAAGCTTTGCCCGCCGTAGCCTGGGCCGCCTGGGTTAACAAAGACTGGCCCCTTGGGGGCATTCAAATCGCCAACCCAACGGAAAGCGATTTCCAGCGAACCGTCGCCGGGCTTTTCCCAGTCGAGCGGCACCTGGACCGTACCGCACCGGTCATTGCCGCAATCGCGCCACTTGATCTCCTGGTTCCAATAGCCCTGAAGGTCTTGGCTAAGCCCATCACCCAACTGGACGCTGGCAGAACCATTACCGTCGTAGCCGAGCTGCCTATCGGCGTTTTGGTTTTCCTCGTTAGGCCACATGACATGTTCAGAAATCGCCTTCGAGGGGACCCCTGGAAGCCCATCAGCATTTGGATCTACTGGCCCCGTCTTGGTAGGAGGCCCCGGATTCGGCTGTTCAGTCGACGTTGGTGCACCAGTCGGCGTGACAGTCTGATCATCCGTTGGGAGCATCGTGCGACCACCCATAGCGATGACCGCCACCAGGGCCACCACCAGGACCACGGCCAAGATCCCCAACAACCATTGGGCGACAGTAATCCAGTTCGCTGATTTCTGATTAGTCATACTAAGAGCTTACCCAAACGCGAACTAGCGATCCGCTACTGATTCGGCTTAGCCGCGGCTCGGCGGCTGCGACCACGCCGGATCGCGCCGTCAATACCCCAAGCGCCGCCTCCCAGCGTAAGCAGCAACAACCCGACCGCCGCCAACAACAGGTCGCGGTCGCCAATGAAGCCTTCTTGGCCAGGCACGAACGGCAGGAAATTCCCCCAGCGGATGAACACCAGCGAGCCAATGCCCAGCAGCATCATCAACAGGCCGACGAAACGCTGCATTAGGCCGATGACCAGCAGCAACGCCATTGCGCCGAGCGTAAAGCCAAGAATCCACGCCACCAGCCTTGGTTCGGGAATCATCGTCTGACTTAGGAACTCCACGGTCCGATCAACCGGAGTCAGTATCTGGTAGCCAATAACTCCCAGAATCGCTGCCGCTACGAGACGAAGAACGAACAGTCCGAAGCTGCCGAAGAAGCCGTCAGTGCTGCGGCGCACTGGCTTGGCTTCTTCTTGTTTTTCGCTCTCGGGTACTGGCGGCACCACGCCCAACCGCTCGTCACGCGCCTGCCGTTCCAGGCGAAGCTTCTCTTCGAGGGCAGCTTGTTCGGCGGCCGGATCGGCTACCGGCAGCTGTCGGGTTTCTTCGTCCTCGCGGTAAAGCGCGGCTCCTGCCGCAGCTACCCCGGCGGCCCCAGCTGCAGCAGCGACGGGAGCAGAATCAGCCGGAGCTTCCTCCTGGCCGGATGCGGGTGCTTCCGCCGCCCTGGCTGGCTGCCTGGCAACCTCGGTTGCCGCATCATCCCAGCCAGCCGCGACACCAGCGCCAGCCCCAGCAGACATGTCAGTTTGGGGCTGTTCAACAGCAGTTGGCTCGGCCGAAGAAACCGGATCTGCCGTTGTCGTTTCCGGGGCAGGCATCCGATCCAGGCTGGGCCAGCGCGTCACTGAAGTGGGTTTCGTGTCGAAGTGAGCACCCGCACCCTCAGTGGTCGATGCAGCGGCAGCCGCGGCCACTGATGCTGCAGCTGCGGCACCAGCGGCTGGCTCATCGGAAGCAGCCGGCTTTGGCGCCTCAGCCACCGATTCTTCAGGAACCGCTGGCTTCGACATATCAGCGACAGCTGCGGCCGGCTCATTGGGAACCACCGGCTTCACTGCACCCGCCACGTCAGCCGCAGCAGCAGCGGCGGGAACAGCCTCGACCGACGCTGCCGGAGCAGCAGCGACAAAATCAGCCGCAGCAGCATCAGCAACCGGCTCATCAGCAACTACCGGCATCGCCACGTCTGCCACATCAGCAGCCGCCGGAACCTCAGCAACCGAGGCTGCCGGAACAGCAGCAGCAAAATCAGCCACCGACTCATCAGCAGCCGCCGAAACATCAGCAACCGGCACCGCAGCCGCAGCAGCGTCAGCAAGATCATGCGATGCAGCCGCAACATCAGCAACCGGCTCAGCTGGAACTACCGGCATCGACACAGCAGTCACATCAGCAGCCGCCGGAACATCAGCAGCCGACGCCGGCGCGGCTACATCAGTCGTCTCCGGTTCTTCGGGGGTGGTACGGAAGAGACTCGCCCAGCCAGCCATCGGGGCTGCGGTTTCAGCGATGGGAGCCTCTGGCACCGATTCCGATACCGAAGCCGACTCTGCTGCCGAGGCAGCCTTGGCTGCTAAATCCGATTCGGGAGCCTCGCTCGGCATCGCCGGGGGCTCGAATGAGGACGCGGCAGCTTGGCCTAGCTGAGTATCCTGCGGATCAACAATCGGCTGCGGTGGCGGCGGCGGAGCCGTAATGCCTTGCTCACTCGAATAGTCGTCCCAGTCACCGGATACCTCTAACCCATATTCACCAGGGTCTTTATCCCATGATTCCTGCTTCGGAGCATCCTGCTGCTCCCAATCATTCGACCCGTCACTCATAACAGCCTCCTAGCCGTAGTTGATTCCATTCTGACACTGGAATCAAGCAGAAGCCGTTATCGCCACTCACCTATTTCGCTCAATGATGCTCGCCAGCGAAATCATCAACGATTCCATCGCTAGCAGCGGCGCTACATTTCCTTCCAATGCTCGGCGAGCCTGCAAGATGGCGTCCAGCGCCCGAACCACGCCAGCCGAGGTCGACCGCTCAGCGAGCGTGGCGATTTCTTCAGCCCGGTCGCTATTGACCAGATCAGCACCGGTTTGCAGTTGAACCGATAGCACGTCGCGATAAAGCGTCGTGAATTCAGTTAAACACCGGTCTAGGGAGTCCCGCTGAAAACGTTTAGCCCTAGCTTTTTGTTGTTCTTGCAATTCTTTCATTGCTGTCTGCGCCTGCCGCGGTTTTGAACCGGGACGACTGAACCCCATTGCTACTTGCAGTTCGTGGTGTTCTTTCGCATCTAACTCACTGGTGACCTGTTCGGTTTCAGCAGTTGCCATTGCAACCAGATCAGCTGCGGCAATGAGGCAATCTGACAGGCTGGCTAGCTTAAGCGGATAATCCAGGATGCGTGCCCGCCGGTCGCGCGCTTGCTCATGCTTGGCCAGCATCCTCGCCCGACCAACGTGGCCCTGCGCCGCCCGGGCACAGTGCTCGGCTAGCTCGGGCGCCACGTCATCGCGTTCGACGAGCAACCGGCTGACCAATTCGTTGCTTGGCGTGACCAGCCGCAGTTCGCGGCAGCGTGAGCGGATCGTGACAATCACATCGTCGGGGCTGGGGGCACACAGCAACCAAATGGTTTTCTCGGCCGGTTCCTCCAGCGATTTGAGTAGGGCATCAGCGCCGCGCTCGGTGACCCGGTCGGCGTCCTCTACCACGATGATCTGGTAGCGGCCCCGCATCGGGGAACTGTTTGCGCGGGAAACCAGATCGCGAATCTCGGCCACCCCAATGGCGATCTTTTCGGTCCGCAGCAGTGTCACGTCTGGATGCGCACCGGATAGCGAGGTTCGACAATCGTTACAGTCGCCGCAGCCACCCTGGCTGCACTGCAGCGCAGCCGCGAATGCCCGAGCGGCATTGGATCTACCAGAGCCAGGCGGGCCGACAAACAGCCAGGCATGGCTATTTACGTGGCGGCCGCCAGCCACTGCCCGGCGCAGAATCTCGATGGCGCGTTGTTGCCCCACCAGGTCTGCCCAAACGTCTGCCATGTCATTCATCTTGCCAGCTAGCTCAGTGGAAAAACCGGGAATGAACCTGCTGCAACACCGCTTGAGCCAACTCGTACCGATCCTGGTGCGCAGTTAGGACTACGTAGCGATTTGGTTCGGCCGCCGCCAGGTCAAGCAAGTGCTGCCGAGCCCGCCGGTGAAACTCGATCCCGGCTGCCTCAAGCCGGTCCTTCCGACTGATCCGATCCAGCCCGACGTCTACTTCGGCGTCTAACACCACCGTCAGGTCGGGCTTGAGACCACGCGTACCCCACCAGGCGATCTCAGCTACCTCGTCAGCCGACAGTGCGCGCCCGGCACCCTGGTAGGCGATCATGGAATCGACGTAGCGATCACACACGACGATCTTGTCCTGCCGCAACGCCGGTCGCACCACTTCCTCGACGTGCTGGGCTTTGTCGGCTGCGTAGAGCAGCGCCTCAGCGCGATCAGCAATGGTGCGGGCTGGATCCAGGATGAGTCGCCGCAACTCGCCGCCCAGCTCGGTGCCGCCCGGCTGTCGGGTCTCCACCACGTCGTGGCCTTGCTCACGCAATGCAGCTACCAGCAGGCCAACCTGCGTGGATTTACCGACGCCATCACCGCCCTCAAAAACAATGAACTTTCCAGTCATGACATGCGTTTCTTCGCCACGGGCTAGCCCTTCTTCGCGGCTTTCTTGGTTGTGCGGCGCTTGGCAGTGCGCTTAGCCGGGCCTTTCTCCCGCTTGATAGCCAACAACTCGTAGGCGCGTTCTGCAGTGACGGTGTCTGGATCGTCGTCGCGGCGCAGCGTGGCGTTTGTCTTCCCATCGGTTACATACGGCCCGAACCGGCCCGTCCTTAGTGTCACCGGCGAACCGGTGGCCGGATCGGTTCCCAGTTCCTTCAGCACCGCCGAGCTGCGGCCGCGCGTCTTCGGCTGGGCATAGATCGCCAACGCCTGCTCAAGCGTGATGTCGAAGATCTGCTGCTCGGACTCCAGCGAACGAGAATCAGTGCCGCACTTGAGATAGGGGCCGTAGCGACCGTTTTGCGCAAGGATCTCGCGCCCCTGATCATCGGTGCCGACGAGCCGGGGCAGGCTCAACAACTGCAGCGCCTGCTCCAAGGTGACGGTGTCCAGGGTCATCGACTTAAACAGCGACCCGGTGCGGGGCTTCGCCGACTTCGGCGCGTCCTCGGCCAGCACCTCGGTCACGTATGGCCCGAACCTGCCGTCCTTAGCGACGATGAGGTGCCCGGTGTCGGGATCTACGCCCAGTTCCCGCTGTTCAGCCGCTGGCTGGGCCAACAGCTCTGCCGCGTATTCGGCGGTGAGCGCGTCAGGCGGCAGATCGTCTGGCACATTCGCGCGCCGCTCCTGCGCATCCTGGACGTAGGTGCCGTAACGACCAACCCGCACTACCAAATCGCTACCGGGAATTTGGAAGGTGGACAGTGCCCGGGCATCAATATCGCCCAGCTCGGTGACCAGGTTATGTAGGCCCTGCTGTTCGTCTCCGGCTGGACCCCGGTAGAAGTCGTTGAGCACCTGTAGCCGTTTCGCGTCCCCGGCGGCCACCGCGTCCAGGCGATCTTCCAGTTGCGCGGTGAAATCGTAATCCACCAGCTGCGTGAAGTGATCTTCAAGCAGTCGGTTCACCGCGAAGGCCAGCCAGGTGGGAACCAGCGCGGCTCCCTTCTTGAACACGTAGTCGCGGGCGGTGATGGTGCGGATGATGGAGGCATAGGTCGACGGCCGACCAATCTCCAATTCCTCCAGCTTGGCCACCAACGACGGCTCGGTGTACCGGGCAGGTGGGCGGGTCTCGTGCCCGTTGGCTGCAACCTTTTCAGCCGACAGCACATCGCCCTGCTGCAACTTCGGCAGCCTCGTCTGCGAATCATCGGCGCTGCCACCGGCCTCCACGCCAGCTACGTATGCTCGCAGGAAGCCTGGGAAGGTGATGGTCTGTCCCGAAGCCGTCAGGTCTGCGCTGTCGATCTCGCGGTCGTCGAGCTGCAGTGCGGTTGCGGGGGTGACGCGAATCTTGACGCTGACCCGCTGGCCTTTAGCGTCGGTCATCTGGGAAGCCAG
>PDSD01000051.1 GCA_002748325.1 Arachnia propionica
GGCTTGGAGTTTCCGATCACGATGCTGCCCGATGTCGACACCCACCTCTGGACACCTCGGCCGCCAGCTCGGGTCATGCTGCCAACCTCAGGCCGCGTCTTATTCTGCGAACGGCTGGTACCCGGCAGCGACGTAGCCAAGCGCTACCAACAACAGGCCCAGCAAGAAGACCTGCGGCTCCTGTACGTCGGGCTAACCCGAGCCAGTCTGCTCAGCATCGTCTGGCACGACCCGCATGCGGTGATTCCCCGCGACAGTATCCGCAGCGGGTTGTCATCGCTGCTGGGAACGGCTACCAGCCAGGCCGACTGGTCCCACCTCGATCTCCAGGTTGCCGACGAGCGGCCAGCGCCCGGGCAACCGGCAGCCACCCTGGCGAGCTCAGCTTTCGCCGAACTGCGCCCAGCCGAATGGACCAGAAAAATCGATCAAGACTGGCGACGCACGTCGTATTCCGGCATCACCAGCGGTCTGCACGACGCCCCGCCTAATCGAGACGAAGGCACCGACCTTGACTTCGTGCCGCAAACCGAATCCGGCACGCTCGCTGCGATGGCAGAGCTGCCTTCGGGGCCAGCCTTCGGCACGCTCGTACACGAGCTGCTGGAACAGCTGGACTGGCAGCCCGATACGTTGCCCGAAAAGATATCCGAGCTAGCAGCCAGCCACGCCGGAGCCATCGTCAGCCAGGAAGCGATCCCGCAGTTGGTTCGCGGCATAGCCGATGCCTGCACAACTCCGCTGGGCGGGCTGGCCGACGGCATGAGCCTAAGCGAGTTGCCCATCGCCACTCGGTTGGCCGAACTGGATTTCGACCTGCCGCTAGGCGACGGCGGCAACCCAGCCCGGATCGGCGACCTCGCCGAACTGTTGGCCACGCACCTCGACGACACCGACCCGCTGGCCGACTATCCCCGGCGGCTGGCCGCCACCCCGGCTGCCGAAACGGTGCTCTCCGGTTTCCTGACCGGATCCATCGACGCCGTGCTACAGGTGCCAAGCGGCCGCTTCGTCGTCGTGGACTACAAGACCAACCGGTTCCCCGCTCATCCGTCGTCCGCGTTGACGCTGCAGCACTACGGCGGTGCCGCGATGGCGGAGGCGATGATGCAGGCGCACTATCCCCTACAAGCCTTGCTGTACTGCGCCGCGCTACACCGCTATCTGGGTTGGCGGCTGCCCGACTACCGGCCCGAGCAGCACTTGGGTGGCGTTGGCTACCTGTTCGTTCGCGGCATGGGCGGGCAGGAGACCCCGTCAGTTGACGGCATGACCTGCGGCGTCTTCGAGTGGTATCCGAGCCCGGAGCTAGTGGTGGCGACCTCGCAATTGTTAGGGGGCAACGCATGACCGACTGGGAGATCCCGATCTCGGCTACCGGCCTGCTGCAACGATTCGCCGCGGCTCGCATGATCGCGCTACCCGACTATCACCTAGCGCGCACCCTGGCTTACCAATTCAACGAACACCGCAAAGAAGCACTGCTGGCGTTCGCGCTGGTCACCCGCGAGGTCAGACTCGGCTCAGTGTGCCTAAACCTGGCCGCGGCAACCTCGCTGCTGCCCGAATACGACGGCGAAACGATGCCTACCGGCCAGCCCGAGCTGCCCTGGCCAGACCTGACCAGTTGGTTAGGAATCCTCGCCAGCTCGCCAGCGGTGGCTGGCCCAGCCGGCCCCAGCCGGCCCTTCCGGTTGGCGGATTCGCTGCTGTACTTAGGCCGGTTTTGGGATGAGGAGCAGCGGCTGCTGCAACGCTTCGCCACGCGCGCCACGCAGCCGAACCTGCCGATAGACCCCGCCGCGCTGCAGCGCGCCCAACCACCCGCCCACTTCTCCCCTGACCCGAACCAGGACGCGGCCGTCGAAGCGGTGCTTTCGCAGCAAAGTGTGGTGATCACCGGCGGGCCCGGAACCGGCAAGAGCACAACGGTCGCCAGGGTGGTGCAGGCGCTCGCCGGCGGCAACTCGCCCGCCCGGATCGCGTTGGCCGCCCCGACCGGAAAGGCGGTGGCGCGCCTGGCGGCTGCGCTGGCGGAAACCGATCCGCAAGCTGGCCTGCTACCAGCACAAATAGCCACGCTGCACTCGCTAATCGGGATGCGGCCAGGCAGCGACCAGCGCAGCTACAACCTAGAAAACCCGTTGCCCTATGACGCGGTCATCGTCGACGAGACTTCGATGGTGTCACTGTCGGTCATGGTGGCGTTGCTGGAGGCCGTAGCAGCTGATACCCGGTTGGTATTGATCGGCGATCCGTATCAACTCAGCTCGGTCACGGCCGGCTCCGTGCTGGCAGATATCGCTGCCGGCGGCCTGGGCGAGACCGGCCCGAAGATCGTTGAACTCACCCACAACCGGCGCAGCAACAACGACATCACCGCCTTGGCCACGGCGATTCGGCACGGCGACCTCACCGCCGCGAAAGCCGCCCTGGCCGACAGCGACTCTTGTTCGCTGGTCGCTTTCGACGGCACCCAATCATTGACGGCCTATCCAGAATTAGCCGAGATCATCGGGCACACCGCCGAGCGCGTGCTGACTGCCGCTGCGGCTGGGCAAGGTGCGGCGGCGCTCGCCGCCCTCGAAGACCACCGGCTGCTGTGTGGCCACCGCGACGGCCCCTTCGGCGTATCGCATTTCACCCGCGAAACCAGACGCTACCTGAGCCGACGGCTGCCCAGGCTCGCCCTGCGCCAGCGTCACTATGTCGGCCAGCCGTTGCTGGTCACCCGCAACTCGACCCATGCCAAGAACGGCGACACCGCGGTCATCACCAATGAAGCCGACCAGCTGTGGGCTTACGTCGGCGGCGCAGATCAGCCCCGGCGGCTTCCGTTGGCCGCGTTGGAGAGCACCGCCGAGCTATATGCGATGACCATCCACAAGTCGCAGGGCAGCCAGTACGACCAAGTGACGGTGGTGCTGCCGCCGCTCGGGTCACCGCTGCTGACCCGCGAACTGGTGTATACGGCGGTGACCAGGGCGAAGCGGCAGGTTCGGCTGCTGGGCTCGCTAGCGCAACTAAGCGCCGCGATCGCGACCCCAACCCGCAGAGCTAGCGGGATCGACCACTACCGCACTGCCGCGATTGAGGCGGCAACGTAGTCCAGGTTCTCGTCGTTCAGGGCGGCGACACACATCCGGCCAGTCCGGGTGCCATAGATGGCGTACTCCTCGCGCAGCCGTTCCATCTGTTGTGCACTCAGCCCCGAATAGCTGAACATCCCCTGTTGCTCGGCCACGAACCCCATGTCCGCGACGCCTTGGGCGGCGAGTCTGTCCACCAGTGACATACGAAGCTGCTTGATCCTGGTTCGCATCGATTCCAACTCGGTTTGCCACTGTTGTTTGAGGTCAGCATCGGCCAGCACGGTGGCGACCAGGGCGGCGCCGTGGGTGGGCGGGTTGGAGTAGTTGGTGCGGATCGTCACCTTAACCTGGCTGAGCACGGTGGCTGCCGTGTCCGGGTCGGTGGTGACGATATTGAGGCTGCCGACGCGCTCGCCGTACAGACTGAACGTCTTGGAAAACGAGGTGGAGCACAGGAATTCGAGGCCCGCATCGAGCAGCCGCTGCAACACAGCCGCATCGGCTACCAGGCCCTCGCCAAAGCCTTGGTAGGCCATGTCCACGAACGGCAGCAGCGAGCCTTCGGCCATCACCTTGATGACCTCGTCCCACTGTTGGGCCGAGAGGTCGTAGCCAGTCGGATTGTGGCAGCAGGCGTGCAGCAGGATCACGGTGCCTGGCTGCGCGGCCTTCAGGTCTGCGATCATCCCATCGAAGTCGATGCCCTTGTCGCCGTAGTAGCGGTAGCTGTCGACCTCGTAGCCAGCCTTGGTGAACAGCTGCCGGTGATTCTCCCAGCTCGGGTCCGAGATCAGCACCTTGTTGGGTTCGCCGCGCAGCTTCAGGAAATCCGCGCCGATCTTAAGCGCACCGGTGCCGCCGAGCGACTGCACGGTGACGACTCGGCCAGCGGAAACAGCTTCGCAGTCGCTGCCGAATACCACTTGCTGGACCTGTTCCCGATACGCGGGCAGCCCGTCGATGCCGAGATAGCTGCGAGCCTTCGCGGCGGCGCTCAGCCGTTGATCGGCCTCGCGGACCGCAGCAAGCAGCGGCAGTTCGCCTTGCTCGTTGAGGTAGACGCCGACGCCGAGGTTCACCTTATGGCTGCGGGTATCGGCCTTGTATGCCTCGTTGAGACCAAGAATCGGATCGGTTGGAGCTGGCTGGATAACTGAGAAGATGCTCATCGCTGACCTTTCGACCGTCTCAGAATATCTCGAAACGGTTCAGCTACGCGCCAGTTGCCCAGCGCAGAGCTAGTCGAGGTAGTCGCGCAACACCTGGGAACGAGACGGGTGACGCAGCTTGCTCATCGTCTTGGATTCGATCTGGCGGATGCGCTCGCGGGTCACCCCGTAGACCTTGCCGATCTCGTCCAACGTCTTCGGCTGACCATCGGTCAGGCCAAATCGCATGGACACCACGCCCGCCTCACGTTCGCTCAAAGTGTCTAGCACGTCATTGAGCTGTTCTTGCAGCAGCGTGAAGTTGACGGCATCGGCGGGTACCACGGCCTCGGAGTCTTCGATCAGGTCGCCGAACTCGGAGTCACCATCTTCACCCAGCGGGGTGTGCAGCGAGATCGGTTCCCGGCCGTACTTTTGTACCTCCACGACCTTCTCGGGGGTCATGTCCAACTCTTCTGCCAGCTCTTCGGGGGTTGGCTCCCGGCCAAGGTCTTGCAGCATCTGCCGCTGCACCCGGGCGAGCTTGTTGATGACCTCGACCATGTGGACCGGGATGCGAATGGTACGCGCCTGGTCTGCCATCGCCCGGGTAATCGCCTGCTTGATCCACCACGTCGCGTAGGTCGAGAACTTGTAGCCCTTGGTGTAGTCGAACTTCTCAACGGCGCGAATCAGGCCCAGGTTGCCTTCCTGGATCAGGTCCAAAAACAGCATGCCTCGACCGGTGTAGCGCTTGGCTAGCGAGACGACGAGCCGTAGGTTCGCCTCCAGCAGGTGGTTCTTGGCGTTTCGGCCATCGCCCACGATCCATTCCAGGTCGACCAGATCCTCATCGGAAAGCGACTGCTCCGGGTCGGCAAGCCGTTCTTCGGCGAAGAGCCCGGCCTCAATGCGCTTGGCGAGTTCCACCTCTTGCACTGCATTCAGCAGCGCGACCTTGCCGATCTGTTTCAGGTAGTCCTTGACGGGATCTGCCGTAGCGCCAGCCGAAACAACCTGCTGCTCGGGCTCGTCGGCATCGTCGGCGTCGGAAATCTGGAAGCCCTCATCTTCGGTGAGCGACTTTTCTAGCGTGGCCTCTTTGCTCGGCTCGAACTTGGACTCATCTACGTCGTCCAGCGAACGCTTCTGCCCCACGATAGTGAGCACGACGTCATCGCCTTCGCGGCGGACCTTTACCTCTACCTCACCGGTGGACACGTCAGCCACGGTGGGCTCTTTGGCCACGGGTTCCGCAGTTTCGGTCTTCTTGGTGGCGCGCTTGCGCTTGGTGGCAGGCTTGGCCGCCGCCTCGGTAGTTTCGGTCTTCTTGGTAGCCCGCTTGCGCTTGGTGGCGGGCTCAGCCTCGGTGGCCGCAGTTTTCTTGGTCGTGGCGCGCTTACGGGTGGTCGCAGGCTTGGTTTCAGCGGTCTCAGCAGTCTTAGCCGTGGCGCGCTTACGGGTGGTGGCGGGCTTTGCCTCAGCCTCGGTCTTCTTAGTAGTGGCCCGTTTGCGGGTAGCGGCTGGTTTTGCCTCGGCCTCAGTCTTCTTGGTGGCCCGCTTACGCGTGGTCGCCGGCTTAGCTTCGTCGGTTGACGTCGCGGCCGCGTCCTTAGCCTTGCGTGTCCGCGTGGCTTTGGCTGGCGTTTCTTGGCTGGCGGCAGCAGACTTCTTCGACCGGGAACCGGCACTTCGTGATCGGGTAGGTTCAGTTCCGGACTTGTCCAAGCTAGCCGTCACAGGGTCTCCTCTTTCCAAGCTGAATTCCGGGCGCACAACAGCCCAACGCTGTCAAGACCCTCACCTACATAATTCCACGCTGAACCGCCGTCTTCAAACGGGCGCGGTAGAAATACCCGAATGCCGACAATCCTTGGTGGAACTTTTTCGGGTTCGGACTCGTTTGGAAGGGTGAGGACGCGAGAAAGGCAACTGACTATGGCAGCTGTTCGTAGCCGAAGCACCGAGGGTATCGACGGGAAAGATGCGGTGGGCCTCTACCTAGATGCAATAGCGAAGACTCCCCTGCTCTCCGCCGTCGAAGAAGTCGAGTTGGCCCGTGAAATCGAGGCTGGCGTCTTTGCCGGCAAGATCCGTAGCGGGGAAATCACTACGCAGGTACCAGCCTCCGATGCCGAGTTGGCCGAACTGGTTGCCCGCGGTGAGCGTGCCCTAAACCGCTTTGTCCAGGCGAACCTTCGCCTCGTGGTCTCCGTGGCCAGGAAGTACGGCCGGGCTCAGTTGCCCTTACTTGATCTGGTGCAAGAGGGAAACACGGGGCTGATCCGCGCGGTCGAAAAGTTCGACTACGCCAAAGGCTTCAAGTTCTCCACCTACGCGACCTGGTGGGTACGCCAGGCGATCTCCCGTGGCATCGCCCAGCAGGGACGCATCGTCCGGCTGCCAGTGCACGTCGCGGAACAGGTTAACCAGGTCGCTGCCGTCAAGCGCACCCTGGAGCGCCAGCTGGGCCGGGCACCCGAGGTCGACGAAATCGCCGACGAATTGGAGTTGCCCGAACAGCGGGTGCTCGACCTGATCCGCTACTCGCGTGATCACGTGTCCCTTGATGCTCCGCTGGAAACCGATGGCGACACGTCGCTGGGTGATCTGATCGCCCGCGAGACCGCACCTGGCCCAGACGAGATGGTGCTTGACGCCGAAGACCTCAGCCGACTCGACGGCATGCTGTCGGGGTTGGATGAGCGCTCCGCCGATGTGGTGCGGCGCCGCTACGGCCTACTCGATGGCAGGCAGGCGAAGCTGGCCGACATCGGCCGCCACTGGGGCATCACCGCAGAACGAGTTCGGCAGATCGAACGGCTGGCGCTTGCCAAGATGCGTGAGGCTGCTTAGTCGGCTTCGCAGCGTCGGATAGCCTGCCGGACCCGTTTCATCGAGACTGGTACGGCGGCACCGACCGACTGCGCGAACAGCGAGATGCGCAGTTCCTCGATGAGGAAGGCGATCTCCTCAACGCTCGCGGGAAGCGCTCCCGGCGGCTGCCGGTCGCACAAGGCGGCGTACTCCTGTTCGATCCGGTCGATGTCGTCCCAGGCCCGGTCGTGCCGGGCAGGTTCCTTGGCTGCCCAAGCTAGGCGCACCAGCATCGCCGCCAGGTATTTCGGCAGCCGGTCGTACCACGGATCTGGGGTAGTCGAGATGAACCGCTCGAAAACTAACCCGGAAAGCTGCTGGCGAATATCGGCGGCCAAATCCGTTGGGGCGTTGGCTAGTCGGCGTTCTACTTCGGCGCTCAGCGCCAGCGTCTTGGCAGCCACCGCTACCACTTCCCTGGTCTGCTCGGCGGCATCGGCGCGTACCTGAGCCGCGACCCGCTCGAAAGTTTGCTGATCGCGCACCTGGCCCGGCTCGATATGCCGCTCCAGCAGCCGCAGGCTCGCCTTTACCCAGGCATCGGTCAACAGCTCCGGCACGCTGGCATACGGATTGGCCCCCAGCGCCAGCTTGTCAGGGTTGCTTAAGTGCGCCACGACCCAGCGCACCGGCGAGGGATTTACCAGGGTCAACAACCGGCCCAACCCCCGGCGGTGCTGGCTGGCCGCCCGTTCTGCGGTTTCGCAAACCCCTAGGCCGACAGCTACGGTTTCGTCGATCAGCCCCGGGTATGCCTGGACCCCGCCTAGCGTTACCACGCTCGCAATCTCGCCGAAGGTCCACTCGGTCTGTCCCGATACCTGCAGGTCCCCGGCCGACTCGCTGAGCGTGGCGCGCACCGATTCCCGCAGTTGCAGCGCCAGTTGAGCCAAGTCAGTGCCTGCGGCCACCTGCTCGTCGTCACGCAGCACCACAAACCTGGGGCGCAGATGGCTGGGCAGCGCCTCGGGCTGGAAATCCGCGGCACCAACTTCCAATCCGACCAGCTCACGCAGCGCGATAGCCAGCGCCGCCTGGAACGACTCGTCGGCTAACTCCGGGCGATCCCGCAGCCAGGCCAGCGAACGGGCCGCTACATCGGGTGCCGGGATCGCCTGCTTGCGCAGCGCCTTCGGCAGGGTGCGTATCAACCCGACGGCTAGCTCGTCGCGCAGCCCTGGCACCTGCCAGGTGAACGGCCTCGGGTCGAGCTGCGTCAGCTCCGCGAGGCCCACCTCAATGGTGACGCCGTCGTGCCCGGCTCCTGGCTCGTAGACGTATCGGACCGGCAACCGGATGCCGTTGTTCTCCCAATAGTCGGGAAAGTCCTCGCCGCGAAGCACGCCCGGATCGCTCAGGCAGTCGGCGGTCGTCAACCGCACCGAAGCGACGGCCTGCTTGTCGCGCAGCCATCGCTCCATCGTGGCACCGGAGACGACCTCGGGAGCGATCCGATCAGCATAGAACTGAAACAGCTCGTCGTCGCTGATCAGCAGCTCCGGGCGACGCATCCGCTCACACAGTTGCTCGGCCTCGGCAAGCGCGAATCGGTTGTCGCGCAGCACCGTGGTGCGCGGCTCCCACTCACCCTCGACCAACGCCGACCGGATGAAGATCTCCCGGGCCGCCTGTGGATCCTCGGCCGCGTAGCCAACCGTCCGGCCCGCGATGATCGGCACCCCGAACAGGCTCAGCCGCTCGCTGGCGACGACACTCGCGGTCTTCTTGGCCCAGCGCGGCTGCGATAGCGTTCGAGTGAGCACCTGCCCACCGACCGCTTCCACCCACTCCGGCTGGATCACCGCCACCGTCCGGGCCCACAGCCGGGAGGTCTCCACCAACTCGAAGGCCATCACCAGCTCCGGGGCGCGACCAGCCAACGCCGAGCCGGGCTGAATCGCGAACCGTGCTCCCCTGGCCCCCTGGTATTCCCGCAGGCCGCGCCGCTTGCCTTTGGCTGCGGGCGCGCGTTCCGGCAACGCCGCACCAACGTTGGACAGCAGACCGCTGAGCAGGCTGATTAGCACCTCTGACATCGGCCCCTCGGCGGGTTTGCTTAGATCCAGTTCGCGGGCGACGCCAGCCAGCTGCGAGACCAGATCCTGCCATTCTCTAAACCGCACGAAGTGCAGGTATTCCTGGCGGCACATGCGCCGAAACGCATTGCCAGACAGCTCGTTGCGACGCCTGGTCAGGTATTCCCAGACGTTTAGCAAGACCTCGAAATCGCCGCCGACCAGCACGGCAGCAGCAGTGCCGCCCTTGGCCTCGGCCTGCTTGCTCGCCTGGGCAGGCACCAAGAACCGGCGGTGTAGCTCATCTGCCTGCTGCTGTTTCTCGGCCGGGCGTTCCCGGACATCTGCGATGCTCAAGCCCGCAACAATGATCATCACCTGCCGCAGGCACCCCCGCCGATTCGCCTCGATGAGCATCCGCCCAAGCCGGGGATCGACCGGCAGCCGCGCCAGCTGACGGCCGGTTCTGGTAAGCCTGACCCGCTCATGGCGCTTACGTTTGGCAAGCGCACCGAGCTCAGTCAGTACCCGCAGCCCGTCACTGATCTGACTCATCACTGGCGGCTGGAGGAACGGGAACGCCTCGATGTCGCCCAGTCCAGCCTGAGCCATCAGCAGGATTACGGTAGCCAGGTTGGTGCGCAGGATCTCCGGGTCGGTGTATTCGGGGCGCGATAGGAAGTCCTCTTCGCTATACAGCCGGATCGCCACGCCAGGCCCGAGGCGGCCGCACCGGCCGGCGCGCTGGTTGGCGCTGGCCTGCGAGATACGCTCGATGGGCAGCCGTTGCACCTTGGTGCGCGCGGAGTACCGCGAGATCCGGGCAGTGCCGACATCCACCACGAACCGGATGCCAGGCACCGTGATCGAGGTCTCAGCAACGTTGGTCGCCAACACCACCCGGCGCCCGGAGTGTCGCTGAAACACCCGCTGCTGATCGGCTGCGGCCAGCCGTGAAAACAATGGCACGATCTGCCAGGCCGACAGCCAGCTCAGCGCCTCGGCAGTGTCGCGGATCTCCCGCTCACCGGGTAGGAACACCAACACGTCCCCGGTGGCGCTGGTGCGGTCGATCTGCCGTAGCGCCGCGACTACCCCGTCGATCTCGTCCTGGTCTTCGCTTAGCGGCTGGTACTGCACCTCCACTGGATAGGTGCGCCCCGAGACCGTAACGATGGGCGCAGCCCCGAAATGCGCGGCGAACCGCCCGGTGTCGATCGTGGCCGAGGTGACGATTACCCGCAGTTCCGGTCGTTTGCCAATGAGCTGTTTGAGGTAGCCCAGCAGAAAGTCGATGTTCAGGCTTCGTTCGTGCGCCTCGTCGACGATGATGGTGTCGTAGCGCCGCAACAGCCGATCCCGCGTCAGCTCATTTAGCAACACCCCATCGGTCATCACCTTGAGCCTGGTCTGCTTGGCCGCGCGTCTGACGAACCGCACCTGGTAGCCGATCTCGTGACCGAGCTCGACGCCGCATTCAGCCGCGATGCGTTCGGCTACCGTGCGCGCCGCGATCCGCCGTGGTTGCGTGTGCGCCACGCTTCGCCTACCAGCGGCCAGGCAGATTTTCGGCAGCTGGGTGGTCTTTCCGCTACCGGTTTCGCCCGCAACGATAAGCACCTGATGGTTTTGGATCAGATCGGCAATCTCAGTTGCCGCCTGCGCGATCGGCAGCCCCTGATCTACGCTCAGGTTGAGCGGGCTTGTGGCCATTCAGCGAGTCACCAGCAGCGGGCATTCCGCGTGGGCCATCAGCCCCCGCAGCAGCCCACCCAGACCAAAGCCAGGAATGTCGTTACCGCCCACGCCCAGCACCAGCATGTCGTAGCGCTTCGAGCGTTCCACCAGTTCGGTGATCGGCGAACCAGCCAACACGTCAATCTTGTAGGACGTGTCCGGGAAACCTGCTGCGATCTCCTCGGCCATCGCGGTCACGCCGCCGCGAATAAACCGCAGCTGCCCGTCGAGCTCGCTCGGGCTTAGCTTGCCGCCAAACAAGCCGTGCGGCGGCTGCAGTACATGCACGATCTCCAGGTCGCAGCCCAGGCTCACCGCATTGCTGAACCCGGCTTCCAAGATGGCGTGATTCCCGGGGTTGGTGTTTAGCCCCACTCCGACGAGGCCCTTGGCCCCGACATCGCCAGGGTGCGCCTCGGCCGAGATCACCACCACCGGACATTGGCTATTGGCCACGACGGTCACGCTGGTGGATCCGACAAACATGCGTTCAAAGCCGGATACCGAACGCCGCCCGACAACGAGCAGATCGGCGACCTCACTGAGCCGACTCAGCACGCCCCCTGGCGAACCCAGCACCACCTCGGTGCGGATCATGTCCCGGCTCAGCTTCTCAGTCAACGCCACTTCGACGGCTCGTTCATTGGCTGCGGCTCCCGCATCCTGCAAGACCTCTGGGTCGTAGACCACGCCCCAGGCGCCAGCGAGCATGGCGTCATCAACGGCATGCACCAAGAGCAGTTCCGAATCGGACATGTGGGCCACCCCGGCCCCAAAGCGCACGGCACGCAGTCCGTCGTCACTACCGTCTACGCCCACTACGATCAATCGGGATGTGTCCATTGCAGCCTCCTCATCGACGCCAGCGTGACAGCACTTGGCCACTTCGAGATCAATATTAGTGCGTATCGCAGCTTGTCGGCAGCACTATGCCAGCTTGTGATCACGCGGTCAGTGACTGGCTTCAGGCCACTTCGTTAGTCGTTGCTGCGTTTCGTGGGAGGGAAAGTGGTTCGACCGCCAAGCTCTTCGGCCAATTCGTCATCAATGCCGTCTGCCACCCGGGTCATGGTCGCCAACGCCTGGTGCAGGTGGGCGGGCACGAACGGTTGCGCCGGAACCGAAACCTGCGCCAGCACCCGGTCGCGGTGCAACGCGAACCGGCAGTATCGCGACTGCACGTTTAGGTCGTTGAGCACCTCGCAGGCCCGCGAGTGACCGGTCACGTCATGCACCAACACCGAGAACAAAATTAGTTCCTGCAAGTCTGCGGTGGCCCGGAGAAATACGACGGCCGAGCCGATACGAACGGCAACGTCGCCTTGTTCGTTGCGCATGGGCCGACCGCCCAGCGCGTTGGCGAGCTCAACGTCGATTGCGTTGTCGAGCTGTTGTTGGTTTTCGGGCATGAAACCGCCGTAGGGGTCCTGCAGCCGCGGCAGCTGGCTTGGGGTCTGCAGCCGAAGAATCTCGGCTAGCTGATCTGGCTCCAGGAAGATCGGATGGACGACGCCAAGAACCTCGCTGATGCTTCGAGTGGCGATGCGGGCCAGTTCGTCCGCGTTGTCTTGGGCTCTCGTCAGTTCGTAGCCCAACTCGCCGCGGGAGCGCCAACCAAGCTGCAGCAGTCGATCATCCGAGCCAGTGATTGTTGCGGTGATCATGCCCGGCTGCGTAACCGAAAACTTCAAGACGCGCGCCGCATCAGCGAAGATGCTGAGGTCCGCGGTTTGATCCATGACCGACAACACCTCAGCCAGCCGCAACGCAAACTCATCCCAAGCTCGTTGCATCATCAGGTCAAGGTCGAAACCGGTAAAGTCAGCCACGCGAAACCTCCTTGCCGCTCAACCTAGCAAACCCGCACCTCGGCCTAGCTTGCCGCCACGAAAGCTGCTACCCCCGGAAATCCCGGGCGGCTCCCTTGTCCGCTGAGAGGGCCATGGAGCCGTACACTCGCAGCGCCGTGGATACTTCCCGCTCGCGCTTGGTTGGCGCGAAACCGCGGGCGGCAACGTCCTCTCGCCGCTGCTGCAGCACCTCGTCGGCCACGTTTATGGTGATGCTGCGCTGCGGGATCGAAATGCTGATCTCGTCGCCGTCAGCCACCAGCGCGATCGGGCCGCCAGCGGCCGCCTCCGGCGAGACGTGCCCGATGGACAACCCGGAGGAACCACCCGAGAATCGGCCGTCGGTGATCAGCGCGCACTTCGGGCCAAGGCCAAGGGCCTTCAGATAGGCGGTCGGGTACAGCATTTCCTGCATGCCCGGCCCACCCCTGGGACCCTCGTAGCGCACGATCACGATGTCGCCGGGCTTGATCCGCCCATTCAGGATCGCGTCAACTGCCTCCTCCTGCGATTCGGTGACCACCGCGGTGCCGGTGAACTCCCACTGGTCCTCAGGCACGCCTGCGGTCTTGACGATTGCGCCATCTGGGGCGAGG
>PDSD01000052.1 GCA_002748325.1 Arachnia propionica
GTGGCCAGCGCCATCGTGGTTTCGGGCTCCTTCATCGGAGCCACCTTCGCCATCGGGCTGAGCGCACTCGTCGTCCACCTCCACACCGGCGGCGGCTCCGCAACCCCGGAAAGCCTCACCTGGGCAATGGCCGCACAACTACCGATCTACGTGTTCGGGACGGCGATGCTGCTGCGCGCCCGCACCAAGCTACGGCGCCGCATGGTGGCCTACGGGGTGATCGTGCCCAAGTGGAGCGAAGTGCTGCGGCGGCTGCGCGCCAAGCGGCGCTAAAACAGACCTTCTGGCTGCGGCGGCGGCGCATAGGCCGGATCGACGCCGTTGAACAGCTTGCTGACCGAGCGGCCACGATGAATCCGGCTGATCGCATCGGCGAACAGCTCGGCCACGCTAAGCAGCTTCAGCCCCGGGAAGTTATCCGGCGGCGGAACGGTGTTGGTGGAAACCACGTCCTCAATATGTTCCATGTTCTTCAGCCGCTCCACGGCCTGGCCGCTGAACAAACCGTGCACGCACGCGACAGAAGCCCCGATACAGCCGAAATCAACCAGCCGGGTCACGATCTCCAGGATGGAGCCACCGGTAGCGATCTCGTCGTCCAGCACGATGGCTTTCTTGCCCTGCACATCACCGACAATGCTGTCGATCGCCACCTTGTCGTCAGCCAACCGAATCTTATTTCCGGCGGCCACCGGCAGCCCCAATAATCGGGCCAACAAGGTGGCCTGCTTGGCGTTGCCCAAGTCCGGGGAAACCACAACGTGATTGTCCAGATCACGCGCCCGGTAATGTTCCGCGATCACCCCGAGCGCCGTCAGATGATCCACCGGCACCGAGAAGAAACCGTGCACCTGCGGGGCATGCAGGTTCATGGTGATCACCCGATCCACCCCGGCGGTGGTCAGCAGGTCAGCAACCAAACGCCCCCCGAGCGAGATCCGGGAGGCGTCTTTCTTATCTGATCGCGCATAGGCGAAGTGCGGAATAACGGCCGTAATCTGGGCTGCCGAGGCTCCCCTAGCGGCGTTGACCATCAGCAGCAGCTCCATCAGATGCTCCTGCGTGGGCGGTACCAGCGGCTGCACGATGTAGACGTCTCGTTGCCGGCAGTTCGCCAATAGCTGGGCCTGCAAGCAGTCATTGCTGAACCGCGAGATGCGTACCGAACTGAGTTCGATCCCAAGGTTGGCACAAATCTCCTCGGCGAGCTTGCGGTGCGCCGATCCCGAGAATACGACAATGCCTTTCAACGTACCGGTTCCCCTCCGTGTGACGTTGTGCCAAGCCTAGTAGCGCGAATCAACAAATGTGTACATTCAACTTAGCTCGTGTCCCTGCTGCTTCACCGGCAGAATCGCCAGCAAACCAGCTAATAAAACGACGGTAACGCCGAGGATGCCGAAGTACTGCGTCTCGTTGCTGCCCGTCAGCTGCGAGCCAAGCCAGATGAAGAAGCCGAACAGCGACGGGGACAAGAACGACACGGCCCGGCCGGTGGTGGCATACAGCCCGAATAGTTCACCGGACTTACCGTCGGGAATGATGCGGGCTAGGAACGACCGGCTTGCCGACTGCGCCGGGCCGACGAACAGTGTAAGCGCCAACCCAGCACTCCAGAACACGGCCTTGCCACCGTCGTGCAGGAAAAACACCAGCAGGCTGCAGATCACCAGCCCCAGCAACGAAATGACGATTACCGTCTTGGGGCCAAGCTTGTCGTCCAGCAGTCCAAACAGGATCGTCGAGATGCCAGCGGTGATGTTGGCGACGATGCCGAACATCACCACCTCGGTGAAAGTGAAGTTGAAAGTGCCAGCCGCAAGCAGACCACCAAAGACGAACACCCCGGCCAGGCCGTCGCGGAACAGCGCCGAGGCGATCAGGAAGTAGATGGTGTGACGCGACTGCTGCCAGGTGCGCTTAAGCGAAGAGAACAAGTCGCGGTAAGCCTGAATCAAGGTACGCGGCGGCGGCGGATTTTCTACCTTTCGATCCTTGATCGCCACGAAGATCGGGATGGTGAACACGAACGTCCAGGCCCCACAAAGCACCATTGCCAGCCGAATCTGATCCGTGCTATCCACGCCGATCACGGCCACGATCAACACCAGAACACTGATACCACCTAGGTATCCAAGGCCCCAGCCGAGCCCAGAAACCCGGCCGACCGTTTCACTGGTCGAAACCTTTTCGATAGCTGCATAGTAGTTGACGTTGGCGATCTCAGCGATGACGTTACCCACCGCAAGCAACACCAACCCCAGCACCAAGTACGACGGCTCGGGCGCCACAAACCACAGGCTCGCCGACAAAATCGCCAACGCCCAAGTCTGAATAAGCAAGTAACGCATCCGCTTGCCGTTGCGATCCGCGCCCTGCCCCAGCACCGGGGCCAACAACGCGATAAACAGGCCCGCGATACTCATCGCCCAGGTCATCGCCAGGTTGGTTTCGTTCTCCGTGCCGAACACCGAAGACGTCAGATACACCGAGAACACAAAGGTAGTGATCACAGTGGCAAACGGCTGCGTGCCCCAATCCCACAAAGCCCAACTTATAATTTTCAGCGGCGGGATCTTGGCCGCGTCGGTTAAGGTGCTCACCCGTACACGATAGAGCCCAACTGTATCCGGTGAGGCAAAACAGCGATACCTTGAGAAAGCCCTGGCCCAAGCCGCACAGTGATTGGCAGACACAGCGACCACTTCGGGGCAGCAATTGGGTAAAGTGACCCCCAATTAAGTCGAAAGGGACCACTACAGATGAGCAGCAAAGCTTTGTTTTCGCACGACGGCGAAACCTTCGAGTTTCCGGAGGTAGCCGCGACCGAAGGAAACCGTGGCTATGACACCACAGGCTTCTTCCCCCAGACCGGCAAAGTCTTCCTCGACAACGGATTCGCCAACACCGCGTCATGCTGCTCAGCGATCACCTTCATCAACGGCGGCGAAGGGGTGCTGCGCCACCGCGGCTACCCCATCGATCAGTTGGCGGAAAACGCCTCCTTCCTGGAGGTCGCCTACCTGTTGCTGTACGAGGAGCTACCCACGCTCGCAGAGCTAGAACAGTTCCGCGATGACGTCATGCGCCGCATGATGCTCGACGAGGGCCAGCGCGAGATGTTCCGCAGCTTCCCCCGCGGCGCCCACCCGATGCAAGTGTTGCAGGCCAACGTCTCCGCTCTCGCCGCATTTAACCCCGGCACGCTTGACCCGCACGACCCCGAACAACTGAACGAGGCGTCGCTGCGGCTGCTGGGCGCGATGCCAACCCTGGCTGCCTACGCCTACAAGGCCTCCGTGGGCGAGCCGTACCTGTACCCCAAGCGGCACCGCGGCTACGTGGAGAACTACCTGCGAATGTCTTTCGCCTCACCGCTTGAGGAGTACCACGTCGACCCGGATGTGGTGAAAGCCTTCGAGACGCTGTTCATCCTGCACGCCGACCATGGCCAGAACTGCTCGACGTCTGCGGTGCGGCTGGTCGGCTCGTCCGATGCCACCTTGTATGCCTCGGTTGCCGCCGGTATCGGGGCGCTGTCCGGGCCGCTGCACGGCGGCGCCAACCAGGCGGTGCTGGAGATGCTGTCGATGATCCGCCAGGAGGGCCTGAGCGCCAGGGACTTCCTAAAGCAGGTCAAGGACAAGGAATCGACTATCCGGCTGATGGGCTTCGGCCACCGGATTTACAAGAACTACGATCCGCGCGCGAAGATCATCAAGACGCACGCTTACAAGCTGCTTGAACACGCATCGAAGTCCAACGACCTACTGCAGATCGCCCTGGAACTGGAAGAAACCGCCCTCAACGACGACTACTTCATTGAGCGCAGGCTGTATCCCAACGTCGACTTCTACACCGGCCTGATCTACAAGGCGATGGGCTTCTCGCCGACCTTCTTCACCGCGCTATTTGCGCTGGGTAGGCTGCCCGGCTGGATCGCCCAGTACCGGGAACAGCAGCAGGACCCAGATCGCAAGATCAGCCGACCCCGGCAGATCTACACCGGCGAGCCGCTGCGCGAGTTCGTGCCGATCGAACAGCGCTAGTCACGTTGGGCTACCTGCCCGGCCAGCACCCACTGCAGGAACTCGGCCAGGTAGCCGGTTTCGCCGTCACGGCCCCCGGCGCCAACCCGCAAGGGTGGCAGCCGGGGCTCTAGGTTGACGCCACGCAGTCGCTCCAGCCAGCCCCCGGGAACGGTTAGCACGTAGTAGCCCCCGTCTTCCCCGATGGCCAGCGAATGGTTGCGCCGCAAATACCAGCCGTGCTTGTCGGTGCGCACCTTATGGCCGCTCAGCGTCTGGGCGATCAGCGGCACCGGTGCCAGCCCTTGCTTCTTCGCCTCGGCCAGGAACTCGTCGATCAGCTGCTGCGCCGCAGCCGCCTCCCGCTGCTCCTGCCGGCGGCCCAGTTCGACTCGACGCTGGGCGTCGATCGCTTTTTCCTCGCGCGTGCTCACCTGGCTAACTCTAGTCAGCCAACGCTGCGGGCAGCCCGCCTATCTGGATACGGCCCGCGCTGGCAGCCGGTAAGTGCCAAGATAGAGCGCAGGCAACTGAGGGGAGCCCAGCATGATCGATCCAATGGCCAGAGCGGTGGACGTGGTGTTGTCCGACCGACTGGTCGGTAGGTGGCGGTCACGCTTGTGTTCGGGGGCGCGCGGCGTCGTGCTGGATCTTGGTTTCGGCTCGGGCCGCAACCTAGAGCACTTCGGCCCCGAGGTCACCGAAGTGTTGGCAGTTGATCCCTCGGACAGCGGCTGGGAACTTGCCCAGCAACGCATCGCGAAGGTGCCCTATCCGGTTCGGCGGGCCGGGATCGACGCGGCCAGCATCGACATCGCCGACGATTCCGTCGACACCGTCACCACCGCGTGGACCATGTGCACGATTCCCGAACTGGGCGCCGCGCTAGCTGAGGTCGGTCGGGTGCTGCGGCCAGGTGGCGAACTGCGTTTTGTCGAGCACTCCCTGGCACCTCATTCTCGGGTGCAGCGGTTTCAGCGCTTCATTCAACCGCTCTGGGGTAGGTTCTCCGGCGGCTGCCACGTCGACCGCAACATCCTGCAACTGCTAGCCGACGCCGGTTTTTCGGTGTACGAGGTGAACCGCCGGTATGCCTTCCCCGGAATCCCGCTGAAGCCCTGGGCCTGGTTCGTGACGGGCCGGGCTAGCTTCGAGCCGCCCGCTTAAGCTTCAGCCCGAATCTCTGTAGCTCCAATCGGGCTAGCTGCTCCAGCACCGCCGGATCGCCCGCCCGCCAGGCGGCGGCCGGGTCTGGGCTGACGCGGTACAACTCACTGATGTCCGAATTTGCTACCGCCCGCAACGCCAGCAAGTCCAGGCTCTGCGACTTCGCTACCTGGCCGTTGACCCGGGCCGCAGCTATCGCCTCTTTGATGCGCGGCAGCACAAAGACCCAGACGAGGGCCGCCACCGGCACCAGGAACACGATCCAAAACACGACGCTCGCAGTCTGCTCCACCACTTCGAGCTGTGCCAGCGTCTGGTCGCTGGCGTCTTCTAAGGCGCGTTGCAGCGGGATGAACGGCTTGGACAGTTCGGGACCGACCAGTGCAATACCGCGTAGCGAATCCCGCAGCTGCGACACCTTTTCAGCCAGGGTTGCGGTGGTCTCGCCAGCAGTGGTGATCGGGTTTCCCAGCGCGGCGACTCCGTCGCGGACCAGGCTAGACACCCAGTACCAGACAGGTAGCCCCACCAGCAGCACCAGATAGGTGAAGCCCTGCCGAAGCAACCACCACAGCCGAGGCGTCGTCTTGTACATAGTGTTCTCTTTCGATCTAGCTGCAGTGCGTTCAGCCAGCGAGCTTTTCCTTCGCCTCCAAGAAGGCCGCCAGTGCCCGCGGGCCGTACACGGTGGCGGGGCCGCCCTCCATGAGGATAGTAACGCCCAACGCCTCGGCTACCTCTTGCTCGGTGGCTCCGGCACGGGCCGCCCCACGGGCGTGCGAGGCGATGCAGCCATCGCAATGCTTGACGACGGCGCAAGACAGCGCGATCAGTTCCTTGTGCTTGGTGCTCAGTTCGCCTTCGGCGGTAGCGGCCTTCCCCAGTGAGGCGAAGCCGCTGTAAACCTCGGGAATCAGGCCGCGCAATTTCAGTGCTGGCTCCCGTAGCTCCTGCAGCACCCCATGTCCACACGTCACCTGCATTTTCTCTCCTTCCGTAAGTTATCCACAGATTTTTCCACCTGCGGGGATAGCCCTGTGAGTTGCGGTGCATACGCTGCAAGCTGGCCTACCGACCAACCGCAGCCGCAGCAACCGGACTGTTGAAAGATACTTTTCCACAGTTGGGCAAACCCTATTCGCTTCCCTGCGTACCGTCCCTACATTAGCCACATGTCGCTTACCCAGTCCCAAGAGCCATCACTTCGGCCGAAACCGCCGAGCCAGGTACGAGCGCGGCGCAGCCCCCGCCTGATCGCATTGGGGGTGCTGCTGGTCTGCTTAGGTGCGCTCGGCGCCGCCGGAATCTATCTCATGAGCACCGACCAGGTGAGCGTCGTCGTGATGGCCCGCGACGTGGCCCGGGGCAGCGTGATTAGCTCAGCTGACCTCACCCTGCTGGAACTGCCGGCGGGCAGCAAGGTGGACCACGTCGAGGCTTCGTCACTGGATGAACTGATCGGGCAGACCGCGTTGACGGACCTGCCTGCCGGGGCGATTCCCGCTGCCCGGCTACTGGGCAGCGCGCCGATACCGATGGGCCAAAGCCTGGTCGGGCTACTGCTGACACCAGGCAAGCTGCCCGCCACCAAACCAGCCGTGGGCGACCGCGTCTCGCTGGTCGGGCTTGCTGAGACCGCCACCGCCGTCACGCTCCCCGCGGTGGTGGCCAGCGTCCCGCAGGTCAGCGAGGACGGCTCTGGCTACATCGTCGATGTGCTGGTGGCGAGCCCGGATGCCGCAACGGTGGCCGCCCTAGCCGCCAAGGGCGAAATCGCGCTGATCACGTTGGGAGCGAACTGATGGGCATCATCGTGCTGACCGGGGCCACCGGCTCGCCAGGGGTAACGACGACCGCGTTGGCGCTGGCCCTTGCCTGGCCCACCGATGTGCTGCTGGCCGACTGCAACCGAGCCCCCGACCAATACTTGTTCGCCGGGTTCTTGCGGGGAATGTCCGGGCAGCACCGGGGGCTGGGCGAAGTCACCAATCGGCACCGGCAACAACAGTTCGCGCCCGCCGACCTGCTGGATTGTTGCGTGCCGCTAACCGAACCGGGCGAGATCCAGCGCAGCTTCTTACCCGGTTTCGTCAGCCTGGGGGCGGTGCAACTGTTCGAGCTGGTTTGGCCGACCCTGGCCGATGCGTTCGCCGAGCTTTCCAAGGCCGAGGTGGACGTCATCATCGATGCGGGCCGGATTCAGCCAGCCGGCCTGCCACCAACTTTGTTAGCCTGCGCCGACCAGGTAGCGGTGGTGACTCGCTCGTCGCTGACTTGGTTGGCATCGCTGCGGCTCTACCTGCCTGCCCTACGCGAGCAGCTAGAGCACACTCCAGCCAGCGCCCGGCCGGGCCTGCTGGTCGTCGATCCGGATCGACCCTACTCACACCGAGAGATCGCCGCCCAGTTCGGGCTGCCCGTGTGGGGCCAGCTGCCACGCGACGACAAGTCGGCGCTGGCGCTCGCCGGTGAGGCGGAGCTGCCTGGCCGCAGCCGCCTGCTGGCCCGAACCAGCCGGTTGGCCGCCGAGCTTAGGCAGCAATGGCAGCTGGAGCGGGAGTTGAACCGGCAAGTCGTGACCTCGGGGGTGTCCCATGACTAGCCAAGTCGAGTTGACTAGCAACGTCGAGCTGCTGCCCGATCTTGGCGCCGACCTGGAGTTGCTGGGCGAAGCCGAGGCCCCGCTCGGGCCTAGCGTGGTTGAGCCGCGGGTGGCGCCGGTCAGCCAGGACATCGACTGGCAACTGGTGGTGCGGCTGCGCCGGGAGGCAGCCGAACTCATCGGGGCGGCCGTCGAGGATTGGTTGACCAGGCACGGCTCCCAGATGCCGCCTGAAGACCGGCTGCTGCTGGGCCGATCAATCATCAAATCGGTCGTCCATGCCGCCGCCGAACAGTTCGCCGCCGAAGGGCAGCAACTGTGGCCGATGGCGCTGGAAACCGACTACGCGACCAACGTCGAAAACGCGATCTTTGGCTACGGTCGGCTACAGCCGCTGTTCGAGATTCCAGCCGCCGAGAATATTGAGATTCACGGCTGGGACAGCGTCATGATCCAGTACGGCGACGGGCACCGCGAACCGCACCCGCCGGTGGCCGATTCGGACGCGGAGCTGGTGGAGGCCATCCGCTTCCTGGGCGAGTCAACCAACCCGCCGCGGCCGTTCGACGACGCCCACCCGACCATGACGTTGGCGCTCGGCTCGCGGTTCCGGCTGCACGCGATTGGGTTCGGGCTGAGCTACCGGCCGTCGGTCGTGATTCGCCAACACATCCTTACCGACATCACGCTGCCGGAGCTGGCCGAGGGCGGGATGTTGCCGCTGGAGGTGGCCAGGCTGCTGCATCGCGCGGTGCTGGCTAGAAAGTCGATCGTCATTTCCGGCGACCAGGGGGCTGGCAAAACCACCCTGCTACGCGCGCTGGTCGCCGCCATTCCCAGCTCGGAGCGCTTCGGCACCCTCGAAACCGACTACGAGCTGCTCACCCATCTGCGGCCGCAGCGGCGCAACATGCTGGCGCTGCAGGCTCGCGTCGGCCTTGGCGAGACCCAGGCTGGCCGCAAGGTCGGCGAGTACACGGTGGCGGATTTGATCCCCGAGGCGCTGCGCCAAAACTTGTCGCGGCTGATCGTGGGCGAGGTTCGCGGCACCGAGGCAGGCGCAATGTTTGAGGCGATGCAGGCCGGGGCGGGCACGTTGAGCACGACCCATTCGCATTCGGCGGCCTCCACCATCGACCGGCTGGCCGCGCGCGTCGCCCAGGGCGGCGTGCTGAGCATCGCCGAGGCCATGCGCCAAATCGCCCACCACGTCTCGTTCATCGTGCATGTGGTGCTGGAAGACAACACCTGGCGAGGCGGGCAGCGTCGCCGCTTCGTCAGCGAGGTTCGGCAACTGACGGGCGTCGTCGAGGGCGAGCGGCCCTCCACCCACCTGGTGTATCGGGCCGCGACCGCAACCTCACCCGCGTTGTTCGAGCCGGAAGCAACGATGACCGTCGAGCTGGCCGCGTTTGAATCGGGGACGCTATGACGGTTTCGGTTGTGGCCGCGTGCGGCGCCAGTATCGCGTTGGGGTTTTGGTGTCTGTGGTGGGGGCTGCGCGGGATAGAGCGGCGACGCAAACAGGGCAACTGGGTGCGGGGGACGGCGCAGCGGCTGTGGCAACGATGGCCGATCCGGCAGCGCGTCATCGCGGTCGGCTCAGTGGTGACCGGGGTGGTGGCGAGCGCGGTCACTGGCTGGCTGCTGCTGTTGCCTGCGATCCCACTGGCGGTGTTAGGGATTCCGGCCCTACTGTCGCAGCCGCCGCAGCGCGACATCGACCTGTTAGCTGCCCTGGATCGCTGGATTCGGCTGCTGGGGCCGGCCATCGGCACCGGCAAGTCGATTCGCGACGCCATCATCTCGACCCGCAGCCAGGCCCCGGGGCTGCTGCGCGAACCGGTGGCGCGGCTGGTGATCCGGGTAGATCACGGCTGGAGCACCCACGATGTGCTGCTGGCGATGGCCGAAGAGCTGGATTCGGCTGACAGCGACGCTGTGTTGGCGGGGTTGGCGATTGCGGCCACCAAGGGTGGTATCGGGGCCCGTCGCCTGTTGACAGAGCTGGGCCGAACCACCCAAGACCGGCTGCACGGGCTTCGGGAGATCGCCGCCGAACGCGCCAAACCACGGGCGGTGGTGCGGCAGATCACGCTAATCACCCTGACTGTCCTAGGCGGCGCGATACTGCTGGGCGGCAACTTCTTCGAGCCCTACCACAGCCCGCTGGGGCAGGTGATCGCGGCGAGCTTGGCGCTGGCCTACATCGGTTCGTTGGCGCTGCTGCGCCATCGCACCGTGCCGGAGCCGGGGATCCGGTTCCTGAATGGGAGCCGGGGATGACTGGACTAGCGATCGCGGTCGGGACGACGCTTGGGTTGGGCGTCTTCCTGGTGCTGATGGGTGCCGAAAACCGCAACGTGCGCCTTAGCGATGCCTTCGAGTTGCTGGCGGGAACCAGCCCGCAGCCGACCATGGAACTGGCCGCCACCCCGAGTGGCGGCGGTTTGGAAGCTGCGGGGGCCCGGATGCAGCGCTGGCTGTCGCTGCCGGTAAGCCCACGGCAGCAACGGCTGCTACTACTACAGGGACGCAGCGTCGGCGACTTCTTCGCCGAGAAGCTGGTGCTGGCCGGGTTGGGCTTGTTGCTGCCTGTGCTGTGGCTGGCGGTGCAATACGCGCTGGGCCAGCTACCCAGCCCGCTGCCGCTGGCCTTCGGGCTGGTGGGTGCCGTGCTGGGCTACTTTGCCGCCGATTGGCGGCTCAACTCCAGCGCCGCTCGCACCCGGCGCGCCGCGAAAGAGAGCATCCACACGTTCTTTGATCTGGTGATGCTGGAGCGGCTCGCGAACTCCTCGGCGGCCCAGGCCGTGGCCGGGGCGGCGAGCGTGTCGACCAGCCCGCTGTTTCTGCGGATTCGCACGGCACTGGAGCGGGCCCGGCTGGAGCAGGTGCCGCCCTGGCGCGAGTTGAACCGCATCGCGCAGGAGTGGGAGCTGCCGGAGCTTGGCGACTTCGCCGACCTGATGCGACTGGAGGAGCAGGGGGCTGCGCTGGCCGACGCGCTGCACGCCCGAGTGCGGGAGTTGCGGGAGGAACACGCGACAAATCAAAAGACTGCCGCCCAGGAGCAGACCGAGGCGCTGACGATCTGGATGACGCTGCCCGCGCTGATCCTGGGGTTGGCGTTCGTCATTCCGCCGCTGCTGCGGCTATTAGCTAGCTAACCCAAGCAAAAGCTGTGGAAAACCAAAATGAGCCGCAGCGGCTAACCATGATGAGAGAAAGAGGGAAAACCATGAAGCATATTCACACCGCACTAGGGGCATGGCTGTTGGCCAGCAGGCCAACCCTGAGTGACGAACGGGGGCTGTCGCAGTCCACCGAGAACGCAATCCTGCTGGCTGGCGCGGTGGCAATCGCCATGATTGTGGTGAGCGCCATCACCGCGTACGTAAAGTCCCACCTGCCGACCTGATCATGCGGCTGGTACGCGCCCTAGCTGCCCTGGCCACCTTGGCACTGCTGGTGGTCGGGGTTCCAGTGCTGCTGCTAGCACTGGGCAACCCGCAGGATTTGCTGGTGCTGGAATGGCCCAGCGCACTGCTGCGGCCTGACGACGGACGGGCCTTGCTGGCGCTGCTCTCGGTAGTCGGCTGGTTGGCTTGGGCGTTGCTTCTGGCGACGATTGCGGCGGAGCTGGTCACCGAGCTGACCCGCGGCCAGGTGAAGCTCCGGCTGCCCGGCACCGGCTGGCTGCGACCGCTGGTGGTGCCGCTGGTGGCGGCCATGCTCGCCCCGCTGCTCACGCTGTTGGCGCAAGACACCCCGGCTGCTGCATTGGCCCAACCTGCTGCGACTCAGCCCGCGTCGGCGGCGGTAATGACTCCCACGGAAGCCGAGGAGGAAGCCGAGCCAGCTGGCGAGGTGCAGGATGCGGCCGAGCAGGTGCGCGTGCATGTGGTTGGCCCCGAGGATGACTTGTGGACGTTGGCGGAGCAGTATCTGGGCTCGGGGCCGCGGTGGCGTGAGATCAGCCGGGTCAACCCCGAGTTAGACCCGCTAGCGGCACTGCCGGTCGGCTACGAGCTGCGCTTGCCTGCCGGAGCGGTGCTGCCAGAACAAGCCGCGGCAGCGAATCCGGGCCCTGAATCAGTACCCACAGCCGCAGTCGAGACGCGGGCTACGGCCGCCCCCATCGGGGCACCTGCCGCCAGCGACACCCCGGTGGCAACCGGGCCGCTGCCAACTGCGCCCACCTCAAACCTGCCCGGCGCTGCCATTGAGCAAGAACCGGCTTCCCCGGCCGATAGCGACGCCGAAGCGGCACCGGGCCCCGCCACCGGCGAAGCCGAGTCGCCCCGCACCGTCGTGGTGCAGCGCGGCGACACGCTCTGGGACTTGGCCGCGGAACACCTTGGCGACCCGGAACTGTGGCCCAAGATCGCGGCAGCCAACCAAGACATCATCGAAGACCCAGATCTGATCGACATCGGCTGGGTACTCACCATCCCGGACTTGCCCCAGCCCGAAGCAGCAGCCGCAGCTGAGGAGCCCGCCGCAGCGCCAGCGGTACCAGCCGAGACCCAGCCAGTCAGCGAACCAGGGTTGCCGCTCCTGCCGGGGGAGCGGCCAGCCGATGCTGCGGCCGACAGCGCCGATCTGGCACCCGCGAGCGAAGGCATCAGCCTGCTGAACCCACCTGCCAGCGCACTGCCCCCAGCCCCTATACCCGACAACGGCGATACCGATGTGCCCCGGAACGCCGAGGTTGCTGCCACGCAGGCCACAGCGCAGCCTGGCCGCAACGAAACCCCAGCTGAGCTCACCGCCAGCCGGACTTCCCCGCCGCCCTCGGCTGACCCGGAAACCGCGGTCACCAGCGCCACGCCCGCCAGCCCAGGCGATGCCTCAGGCAGACTACTAGGCCCGATTGGCGCGGTCCTAGCCGCCAGCATTTTTGTGGGCATCGGGGCCAGGCGGCGCGCCCAACTACTGCAGCGGGCAGTGGGCCGACGGATTATTCCGGTTCGCCCGCAGTTGCAACGATTCTGGGCATCGCTGGCCGCAACAGCCGACCATTCCGGGAAACCACGCCGGTTTGCTCCCACCTCGCTGGTGGTCGGCTGGAATGCGAAAGCCGACGTTGTGGTGAACCTGGAGCAGGCCCGGCTGCTGCCGGTCGCCGCGCCAGCTGACCTGGCGGCAGGCTTCGCGGCCGCCGCGATAACCGGGTTGACCTGCGCCTCCTGGTCCGACACCGTCGAGGTGATCGCGGTGACGCCGGATGAACGATGGGACACCGCGATCGATGATCCCCGGCTGCGCGTCAGCGACACCACCGAGGTCGCTATCGCTGAGCTCGCGGAGCGCTGCACTGAGCGCCAGCGCGAATTGGGTAAGACCAACCTGGCGAGCGCTCGCGGCGATGCCGATACCCGGGACGCTTTCGCACCAGTGGTATTCGTCTGGTGCCGCCCAGTGGCAAGGCCGGATTTTGACCGCATCCAAGCCACGCTGACCGCCGCCGAGGTTGGGGTTAGTGCCGTGGTGCCAGTTGAGTGTTTACCGCAGCCGGGGAATCTCGCACCGAACCAGCTCCCTGGTGGGGCGCTGCGGCGGTGCCCGACAACATCGCCGTGCTGCCCGCTGCCAAGCAGACCGCGCTCAGCAGTTCAGCCCGCACCGGCGACAGCCCAGTAGAGCCGACCCTGCTGTTGCTAGGGCCGGTCGATCTGGTCGGCACCAGGGGTCGGCCGCCGAGCCGGGCCCGCAAGCAGTGCATCGAGTACTGTGCTTGGCTGCACACCCACCCCGCGGCCCGGCCAACCGAAATGGTGGCCGACCTGCTGGTCGCCGAGACGACCCGCCGCTCCAACATGAGTCGGCTGCGTAGCTGGCTCGGCGAGAGCCCCGAGGGCCACCAGTATTTGCCCGACGCCTATTCCGGGGTGATCGACCTGGCTCCCGAAGTGACCTCCGACTGGGAGCGGCTGCAGTCACTGATCAGCGGCGGCGTCCGTTCGGCGAGCACCGCCAGCCTGATCGAGGCCCTAGGAATGGTTCGGGGGGAGCCGCTGGCACAGGTCTGGTTCCAGTGGGGCTGGGCAGCGCAACTACGCACCGACATGCTCAGCCTGATTGCTGATGTGGCCGCCGTGTTGGCCGACCGCTACTTGAGCTTGGGTGACGCGGCTGGTGCCATCTGGGCCGTCCAGCAAGGCCAGCTGGCCACCGGCCCAGATGAGATCCTGGCCAGCCGCCGAATCGAGGCGCTGGCGCTCGCGGGCGAGGCGACGAAGCTGGAACGGGCCGTGCGTGATCTGACTCGCCAAGCCAAGGCAGAGGGCCGCGACCTGTCGGCAGAAACCACCCGCCGGGTGCAGCGTGCCCTCAGTAGCCAACTACGGCGTACCGGCAGCTGATGGCTCGACCTGCACGCAAGACGCAACCCCCAAGAGTGACCCCAGAACCGCGAACTGGCCGGCGTTCTCCGCAGCGAGAGCCGCTGCCTGAGCTCAGTTCAGCACCACTACTGTCCACCAAATCGGCGTCGGAACTGGGCCACCGAGAACCAGCGGTTGCGGCTGATCGCCGCGAACGAGATCAGCGCGGCGATCAGCGCGAACAGCACTGCGATACCGGCTAGCTCGCCCAGGCCCTGGCCGCTGGAAAGTAGAGTGCGAACAGCTAGCAACGCGTTCTGCAGCGGCGACGGCGCGGCCAGCCACTTCACCCAGTCGGCCACACTCGACGAGATGCCCAAACCCACCGTAACCGCCAACAATACCATCGCGATACCTCGGCCGGTGTTGCCGAGCCAGGCGGCCAGCGCATGGTTTGCGAAGCCGAACGAAACTCCCAGGAACACCAGCAGCGCCACTAGACCGAATCCCTGGAAGAAGTCGAAATCCAACAGCAGCGAACCGATCACCCCTAGCCCGATGGCCTGTCCGGCGAGTATCGCCACTGGCAGCCGCAGCGTGCGCAGCCATAGGTTTACGTTGCGGGAACTTGCCGACACCGAATCCGCCGGGATCGGCCGGATTACCACGAACGTGGCCAGCGCCCCGAGCCACAGCAGCACCACCAACAGCAGCGAGATCGCCGGAATCTTCGTCCACACGCTCAGCCCACTCGCCCCGACAACCGGGGCGGAGACCACGGTTGCTAGGCGCTCGCGATCGCTCTCGGAGTAGGTCGGCACCTCCCGCTGGCCTTCCGCCAGCCCGGTGGCGAACTCATCCAGGCCCGAGGCCAGCTGGGTCGAGCCGCCACTGAGTTCACCAACGCCGTCGGACAGCTGCTGTGACGCGGCCGCCGCGACCTGCGAGCCATCGGCTAACGCATTGACCCCCGCGACGTACTGTTCGACGCCGGCTGAGTATTGCCTGGTGCCCTCGGCTAGGTCAGCGCCGCCACTGGCTAGCTGCGCCGCG
>PDSD01000072.1 GCA_002748325.1 Arachnia propionica
TTCGTTAGGCTGAGGGCACCAAGTTCCTCGCAATGTGCGAGGGACATCCGTCTCAAAGGAGTCAACACACATGACCGTTAAGGTTGGTATCAACGGCTTCGGCCGCATTGGTCGTAATTATTTCCGTGCACTAGTTTCCCGCAGTGAGGATCTAGAGGGTTTTTTCCGTGCACTTGTTTCCTGGGGCGAGGACCTAGAGGTCGTTGCTATAAACGATTTGACTGATAACAAGACTCTGGCACACCTGCTGAAGTACGACTCGATCCTCGGGCGTTTCCCCGGCGAGATCAGCTACGACGATGATTCGATCACGGTAGACGGCAAGGAAATCAAGGCTTTCGCAGAGCGCGACCCGGCAAAACTGCCGTGGGGCGAACTTGGCGTCGACATCGTCATCGAATCCACGGGATTCTTCACTGATGCGACCAAGGCAAAGGCTCACATCGATGCCGGTGCCAAGAAGGTTCTGATCTCGGCTCCGGCCAAGAACGAAGACATCACCATCGTGATGGGCGTAAACGACGAACTCTACGATCCTGCCGCCCACAACATCATCTCTAACGCCTCCTGCACCACGAACTGCCTCGCCCCAATGGCGAAGGCGCTGCACGATGGCCTCGGAATCGTCAAGGGTCTCATGACCACGATTCACGCCTACACGCAGGATCAGAACCTGCAGGATGGCCCGCACAAGGATCTGCGTCGTTCTCGCGCAGCCGCCCTAAACATGGTGCCGACCACGACCGGTGCCGCCAAGGCTGTTGCCCTCGTGCTGCCTGAACTCAAGGGCAAGCTCGACGGCTACGCGATGCGCGTGCCCACGCCAACCGGCTCCGCGACCGACCTCACTTTCGAGGCAGCCAAGGAAACCACGGTTGAAGAGGTCAACGCGATCGTCAAGGCCGCCGCTGAGGGCCCGCTCGCTGGTCAGCTCATGTACACCGAAGAGCCCATCGTCAGCAAGGACATCGAAACCGATCCGCATTCGTGCATCTTCGACGCTCAGTTGACCAAGGTGATCGGTAACCAGGTCAAGGTTGTCGGCTGGTACGACAACGAGTGGGGCTACTCGAACCGCCTCGTGGACCTCACTGCCCTCGTTGCCAGCAAGCTCTGATATCGAAAGGCGAACATAGTGAAGTCAGTCACTGAACTGGGCGACATTCGCGGAAAGCGGGTCGTCATTCGCTGCGACTTCAACGTGCCACTGGACGGCGAAACGATCACCGATGATGGTCGGATTCGCGCCGCCCTGCCCACCCTCACGGCTCTCCGTGAGGGTGGTGCGCGCGTCGTGGTGCTCGCGCACCTCGGTCGCCCCAAGGGCCAAGTCAACCCCAAGTATTCGCTAGCCCCCGTGGCCAAGCGTCTCGGGGAACTTCTGGGCGTTGAAGTACAGCTGGCCGAAGACGTAGTGGGGCCGTCCGCAGCCGGAATCGTTGGTCGACTCGGCGAAGGCGATGTCTGCCTGCTGGCGAACGTCCGCTACGAGCCAGGCGAAGAATCCAAAGACGAGATGGCCCGGGCAGACCTCGCGCACAAGTACGCTGCCTTCGGCGATCTCTTCGTTTCCGATGGTTTCGGCGTCGTGCACCGCAAACAGGCGTCCGTCTACGATGTCGCGAAGTTACTGCCCAACGCCGCAGGCAAGCTGGTCGAGGCGGAGGTAAAGGTTCTGAAGCGCCTCACCGAAACCCCGGAGCGTCCGTTCGTGGTGGTGCTCGGCGGTGCCAAGGTCGCCGACAAGTTGGCGGTCATCGACAACCTGCTCAAGGTTGCCGACACGCTGGTGATCGGCGGCGGAATGGCTTACACGTTCCTGGCCGCCAAGGGATACGAGGTCGGCAATTCGATTCTCGACGAGGACAAGATCGAAACCTGCAAGCAATACCTGGCTGCCGCCGAAGCGGCGGGCAAGCAGATTCTGCTGCCGGTTGACGTTCGCATCGCAGCAGGCATGGACTTCGCTGCGCGCGAAGTGCAGGGCTCCGTGTCGGTCGTGCCCGTTTCACAGATTCCAGCCGACAAGGAAGGCCTCGACATTGGCCCAGAGACTGAGAAGCTCTTTGCCGATGCGGTTAAGGGAGCAAAGACCGTCTTCTGGAACGGCCCAATGGGCGTGTTTGAGATCGCTGAACTCTCGAACGGAACGAAGGCTATCGCCGAGGCCCTAACCGCAGTTGACGGACTTTCCGTCGTGGGCGGCGGAGACTCTGCTGCGGCCTGCCGCGAGCTGGGCTTCACAGACGATCAGTTCGGCCACATTTCTACCGGAGGCGGCGCCTCCCTCGAATACCTTGAGGGCAAGGAACTCCCCGGACTAGCCGTATTGGAGGCAAAGTAAATGGCACGCAAGCCAATCATGGCTGGCAACTGGAAGATGAATCTCGACCACACCGAGGCAATCGGTTTGGTTCAGAAGCTCGGCTGGACGCTAGCTGA
>PDSD01000053.1 GCA_002748325.1 Arachnia propionica
GCCATCACGGCACCGCCAACCATGGTGATCGGGGCGCCCACCACCAACACCAGGCTCATATATACGAACTGCTGCACCTGCTGCACGTCGTTGGTGCTGCGGGTCAGCAGCGTTGGCGCCCCAAAGTGATTTATCTCCTGGGTCGAAAACTCCAGGGTTCGGCGGAACATCGCGGCCCGGATCTGGCGACCCAGCGACATGGCCGTTCGGGCACCTAAGTACACGGCGATGATCTGGGCGAGCGACTGCACCAGACCAAAGATCAGCATTAGGCCGCCGGTGCGCCAGATGTAGTCGAGGTCGCCTTGCACCACACCCTCGTCGATGAGCCGCGCGTTCAGCGTCGGCAGGTACAGCGCCATCGCCGTGGCGATAGTTTGGCACAGCACCACCAAGGCGACATATCCCCAATATGGGCCGATATTGCGCCCGATGAGCCGGACGAGAGGCTGCACGACCCTCCTCGCTGCTTAAGACTGTGGCCGCAGCAGCGGATACAGGATGGTTTCGCGGATGCCCGCGCCGGTGAACAACATCACCAGCCGATCCACGCCAAGCCCCATGCCGCCCATCGGCGGCACCCCGTACTCCAAGGCCTCCAGGAAGTCCTCGTCGAGCTGCATTGCCTCCGGGTCACCAGCGGCTGCCTTGAGGGATTGCTCTCGCAGCACCTCGCGCTGGATCACCGGGTCGATCAACTCGGTGAAGCCGGTGCCGCGCTCCATGCCGCCGATAATCAAGTCCCAAGCCTCCACCTTGCCGGGATCGCTGCGGTGATCGCGCGCCAGCGGCTGCGCAACGGCCGGATAGTCGTAGACGAAGGTCGGCTGCAGCAGGTCCGGTTCCACCAACTCTTCGAACAGCTCCATCGCCAGTTTGCCGGCACCCCAGGCGTCGTCGTATTCGATCTCGTGCTCGTCCGCGATCACCCGTAGCTCCTCGACCGGGGTGTCGACCTCGATGGGGCGGCCTAGTTTGGCCGATAGCCCCGGATAGAACGCTAGCCACTCCCAGTCACCGTCGAGGTCGATGGTGCCCGCCTCGGTCTCGATCTGGCGGGTGCCCACCGCATCGGCGGCGGCGAGGATGATGTCGCGCGTCATGTCGGCGATCGTCCACTGGTCGCCCCACGCCTGGTAGGCCTCCAGCATGGTGAACTCCGCGGAATGCGACGAGTCGATGCCCTCGTTGCGGAAGATTCGGCCCATCTCGTACACCCGGTCTGCGCCGCCAGCCATGGTTCGCTTCAGGTGCAGCTCCAGGGCGATCCGCAGCGTCATGTCGATGTCGAAGGCATTGAGGTGGGTGCTAAACGGGCGGGCCGCAGCACCGCCGTGGGTTAGCTGTAGCTGCGGGGTCTCGACCTCCAGGTAGCCCTGCGCGTGCAACTCTTCGCGGATCGCGCGGGTGATCGTCGCACGCGTGCGCACCATGTCGCGCGCCTCTTCCCGGACGATCAGATCGGCGTAGCGCCGCCGAACCCGGGCTTCCTCGGAAAGCTCCTTGTGCAGCGTCGGCAGCGGCCGCAGGGCCTTGCCTGCCATCCGCCACTGTGCGGCCATGACCGACAGCTCGCCGCGCTTCGAGGCAATCACGCGTCCCTCGACCCAGACGAAGTCACCCAAGTCGACATCGGCCTTCCAATCGGCCAGTCGCTCCTCGCCGACCTCAGCCAACGACAGCATTACCTGCAGCCGCTCGCCGCTGCTTTCGCTAGTGAAGCCGTCTTGTAGCGTGGCAAAGCACAGCTTGCCGGTGTTGCGAATGAACACGACGCGGCCGCCGACGCTGACCTGGTCCTGGGTTTCCTCACCGGCGCTCAGGTGCCCCCAGGTCGCCCGGACCTCACGCAGTGTGTGCGAACGCTTCAGGTCAGCGGGGTAGGGTTGGGTTCCCTCGGCAAGCAGGCGTTCCCGCTTGGTTTTACGGACGAGGGTTTGTTCCGAATCGTTGGGTGTATGCGTCACAGCCAACAAGCCTAGCGGCAATGCCAGGCTAGATGATGCGCCCGGCTATCGCCAGAGGGTCATCAGGCCAAACGAGGCGATGATCAACACCATGCCGATGATCACATTCCAGCCGCCCAGTGCCTGCATGAAGCCGATGTAGCGGCCAGCGATGTTGTACAACACCAGCCACAGCACACCCAGGAGACCCACCGTGATGAACGCGTAGGGCACCCAATTTCTGGGTTGTTCTGCGAGCTCGTTTTCTTGATGCCGTTCGGCGGCATCGTGTCTGCGCTGCTGTTGCTGCTTGCGCTTGGCGCTCTTGCGGACCTTCGACTCCGGCACAGTTTCCTCCTGTAATTGGCTACAGCGTAGCCGGGAGTATGGATTCTGGCATCTCGGGGCGCGCTAGCCTGAATGTGTGAGCAGCCAAGGACGGTGGGCGAGGCTTAGGAACAGCGCCCGTAGCGGTGGGTTTTCGAGCCCCACCACGGTCGTCGCGCTGTTCTTGACCGGGCTGCTGATAGCGGTAGGGGCGGTGAACTCCCAGGGCCGCGATTTTCGCCCGGATCGCGCCGACGATCTACGGCAACTGGTGCGAAACCAAGTGGCGCGCAACCAGGAACTGCGAGCCTCACAGGCGCAGCTTCGCGACGAAATGGTCGGCCTAGCTAGTGCGCAAGTCCAGGATCAGGAGTTGCAAGGCCAAGTGCAGCTGGCTGCCGAACAGGCGTCGGTCACGGCGGTCTCCGGTGTTGGCGTCCGGGTGACCCTGGACGACGCCCACTTGGAGGTGGCGCCAGCCGGCGTCAGCGATGATGCACTGGTAGTTCACCAGCAGGACATCCAGGCGGTGACCAACGCGTTGTGGAGCGGTGGTGCCGAAGCAATGTCGATCCAGGGTCAGCGGGTCATCGCCACGACCGGGATCAAATGCGTCGGCAATTCGGTCGTGCTGCAGGGCGTGCCCTACGCGCCGCCCTACGTAATCGAAGCTATCGGAGAGCCGGAGCGGCTCCTGGCAGCGCTCGACGCCTCCCCTGCGGTGAGCATTTACCGGCAATACGTCGAAGCCTACGGGCTGGGCTATAGCGCCGAGGCAGTCGAGCAGTTAGAGCTGCCCGGCTACAGCGGCCCGTTGCTGCCCGGCCAAGCTCAAGCGCAGTCCTAGCTGGAGCGGGCTACCCTTCCGGGGTCGGCGTGGGCGTCGGCTCCTCCGGGGTCGGCGTGGGCGTCGGCTCGGGAGTGGGCGTCGGCGTCGGCGAAGGCTCCGGCGTCGGGGTAGGCGTAGGCGAGGGCTTCGGCAACGCGATCTTGATCAGGATGGAATCAGTGCGCGGATACGCGGTGTCGCGCGGCGGGCTCTGATCGAACACCCGACCCTCCGGGAACTCACTTTCTTCCTCAACGACCTCGACCTGAGTGAACCCGGCCTGGCGGGCCAACTCAGTGGCCTCTTGTTGGGTCAGATTCGCCAACGCGGGAACCAGTGAAGTGCCGGTGGCCACCGTCAGCACCACTTGCTCCTCTGGGCGGATATCTGCCCCACCAGCCGGAGACAGGCTGATAACCGTCCCTGGCTCGGCGTCCGTCGGCTCGGTCTTGGGATCGGCGTCCTCAAGGGTCACGTTCTTCAACCCGGCTTCGGCTAGCGCAGCGACCGCGGCATCAGCCTTCATGCCGATCAGTGTTTCCGGGATGGTGTGGGTGTCGGGTCCCTGGCTAATGCGCAGGGTGACCACGGAACCAACCTCAAGCTGGGTGCCGCCTTCGGGGATCTGTTCGACGACTTGGCCGCGATCTTGTTCGCTCCCCGGAACCTTCTCGACGACCGGCTTTAGGCCAGCATCTTGGATTGCATTCATTGCGGCCGTCTCGGTCTCGCCAGTGACTCGCGGCACCGCCACGGTCTCGACCTCGGGTTCAGCTTTTGGCAGGACGAAGAAGATCGCGATCACCATTGCGATCAGCACCAGCACGGAAAGCACCGAAAGCACGATCACAGCCGTGCGATTGCGTGGTTTCTCCTCTTCTGCGGGTGGCTCCTCAGGCGGAGCAACTGGCGCGGCTGGCTGCGGGGCAGCGACCACGGGAGTTGCGACCGTCGGAGCCGCGACAGTGGCCGGTTCCGGCGGTGGTGGCGGCACAATGCCACGTCGAGGGGCAGCAGGCTTCGGCGCGATGACCTTTGTGCTGTCATCGGCGACTGGCGGCTGTGCCAGCACGGGTTGACCAGCCAGGCAGCGGCGCACGTCGTCGCGCATCTCGATGGCGCTCTGGTAGCGATCAACCGGCGCCTTAGCCAGCGCCTTCATCGTGATCGCGTCCATCTCGCTGGTGACTTCCGGATCGCGCTTGCTGGGCGGTTCCGGGACCTCGCGAACATGCTGGTAGGCCACGCTGACCGGGCTATCCCCCTGGAAGGGCGGCTCCGAGGTCAACAGTTCATACAACAAGCAGCCGACGGAGTAAAGGTCGGAGCGGTTGTCGACCTTCTCGCCCCGGGCCTGTTCGGGAGAAAGGTACTGGGCAGTGCCGATTACTGCGGCGGTTTGGGTCATGGTGGCCGAGGTATCCGCCACGGCCCGAGCGATGCCGAAGTCCATGACCTTGACGGTGCCGTCCTTAGTGAGCATAACGTTGGCGGGCTTGATGTCGCGATGGACGATGCCCGAGCGGTGACTGTACGCCAATGCCGCCAGCACGCCCGAGGTGAACTCAAGAGCACGCTGGGGGATGATCTTGCGGCCGTCACGGAGCACATCGCGAAGCGTACGGCCCTCCACCAGCTCCATCACAATGTAGGGGATCGAGGCATCGCTGTTTTCGTCTGGTTCTTCACCGGTGTCGTAGACGGCGACGATGTTGGGGTGGTTCAAGGACGCAGCCGAGTGGGCCTCTCTGCGGAACCGAGCCTGGAACGTTGGATCGCTCGCCAGATCCACCCGCAGCCGCTTGATCGCCACATCCCGCGACAGCCGGAGATCTCGGGCTCGCCACACCTCAGCCATGCCGCCGCGACCAAGTATTCGGTCCAGCTTGTATCGGCCGTTAAGCAGGGATCCCTGCTGCGTCATGACATGCCCCTTTCGAGTCTTTCAGACCCTATTGTGCTGGAAGAAACACTTAGATGGTTAACCGGGCCAAGTAGTGGCGAGCTGGATTTCATCGAAGTGCCTTCAAAACTGCGCGGAAAATCGGGGCCGCAACGCGGCCGCCGGAGATTTCGTCGCGCTCAGCATCGGTTGATTGTACGAAAACTGCAATGGCGACACTCGGTTTGTCAGCAAAACCAACAAACCAGGCGTACGGCGGCCGGTCGGGAGCTGATTGAGCGGTGCCAGTCTTGCCGCCGATGCGCATACCGTCGATGCGGGCGGGGCGGCCGGTGCCGTTTTCCACTACCGAGATCATCATCTCTTGGAGCTGGCGCGCATGACTGGCGTCGAGTACCCGAGATTCTTGCTGCGGCCCGTTGGTGCGCAGCACCCGCAGATCGGAGCCAGTGAGGTTGGATACGACGTGAGGGCGCATCGCGACGCCGTCGTTGGCGATCGTCGCGGTTACTCGCAGCATTTGCAGCGGCGAGGCGGCGACATCGAATTGGCCGATGGCGCTGAGAGCCGTCTGCGCTTCGTCGAGTTCTGTTGGGAACCGGCTCTTGGCCGCAGGCAGGTCAATGGTTGGTTCGGAGTTGAAACCGAACTTCTCGGCGGTGGTGCGCAGGGCGTCCGCGCCGAGTTGCATGCCCAGCGCTCCAAAGGCGGTGTTGCAGGATGTTTCCAGTGCCTGCTGCAGCGTGATTTCGGTGCCGCCGCAGTTGGTCGAGTTGGCCATGAAACTGCTGGACTGGGGCAGCGGCAACTTATCGGGAGCCGCCAGCATCGTGTCCGGCGCCATGCCCGCCTCCAGCGCTGCGGCGGCAGTCACCAGCTTGAAGGTGGAACCGGGCGGGTACACCTCTCGGATGGCGCGATTCTTGAGGGGCTCGGTCGGCGCGTTAAGCAGCTGATACCAGTTCTCGGATTCCGTCTTGAAGTCCAGGGAGGCCAGGCTATTGGGATCGTAGGTTGGGGTGGATACGAGCGCCAGGATTTCGCCGGTGGTGTAGTCCATCGCGATTACCGCTCCCTGCTGATCGCCTAGTGCCGCGACTGCAGTTTGTTGGGCGGTCGCGTTAAGGCTGGTGTGCAGGCTCGCGCCTTGCGGTTTGCGGCCGCTGAGAATGTCGACGATGCGGCTGATGGCTTGTTCGGAGGAGGTTCCCGCCAGTTCCTGTGCGTAGCTGCGTTCCAGTTCTTGGCTGCCGAAGTTGAATGAGTACCAGCCGGTCACCGAGGAATAGGTAGTCGGGTCGGCGAAGCTGCGCTGGTAGGGCAGGGAGGTTTCGCCGGTGGCGACTGATTCGGCGATGGGGGTGTTGCCGACAAAGATCGTGCCCCTGTTTTCCGAGAAGCTGGCCTCCCGCACCCGGCGATTGCGCGGATCATCGTTAAGGGGATCCGCGCGTACCACCGAAAGCCAGGTGATGTTCGCCAGCAGCGCCGCCATCAGTAGCGTCACTAGGAAGCTCACGCTTCGCAACGGCCGATTCATGCGGGCACCTCCGATACTGGGTCAGCAACGAGGGGAGACGGCTGCCGGGCTTGGTGCGAGATGATCAGCAGCATCCCGATAATGATCCAGTTGGCCACCAGACTTGAGCCGCCTTGGGACATGAAGGGTGTCGTCAGCCCCGTCAGCGGCAGCAGCCGGGTAATGCCGCCGATGATCGCGAACACCTGGAGGGCAAAGATGAAAGATAGTCCGCCAGCGAGCAGCTTGCCGAAGCCGTCGCGGGTGGCTAGCGCCGCGCGCATGCCGCGCATCACAAGTAGCCAGTAGAGCACGACGATAGCGATCAACCCCACCAGGCCGATCTCCTCGGCAAGACTGGCCGCAATGAAGTCGCTGCGGGGCAGCGGGGTCAGCCCGGGGCGGCCGTAACCCCAGCCGCGGCCCATCAGCCCGCCCCAGGCGTAGCCGTATTGGGCGCTGATGATCTGATAGTTCGCGTCGAAGTCGCTGAACGGATCCAGCCAGGCGTTGACTCGTCTGGGCACGTGCACCGTCGCGAAGTAGGCGAGCACGGCGGCCGCCAGGAAGCCGCCGACCGCCAACACCGGCCAGGCGGCCTTCTCGGTGGCGATGTAGATCATCACCGCGAACAGACCGAAGAACAGTAGTGCGGTTCCAAGATCGTTTTGGAAAACCATGACGGCGACTACCGCGAGCCACATGATCATGATGGGGCCGAGGTCCCTGGCCCGGGGCAGATCCAACCCAAGGAAGCGTTTGCCGGCAACGGCCAGCACATCCTTCTTCTCGAAGAAGTAGGACGCGAAGGCAACGGCCAGCACGATCTTGGCGATCTCTGCTGGTTGGAAGCTGAACCCGCCGATCCGAATCCAGATTTGCGCCCCGCCGGAACGGTGGCCGATGCCGGGCAACAGCGGCATGAGCAGCAGCCCCAGGCCGACGATGAACAGCAGGTAGGTGTAGCGCTGCAGCCGCCGGTGATCCTTGAGGAAAGCCAGGACGCCGATCAGCAGCAGGATGCCCAACCCAGTCCAAGCCAGCTGCCAATGGGCCGAATAGCGCACCGGATCGGGAATCTGGTCGATCCGATAGATCATTGCCAGCCCCAGCCCGTTGAGCAGCAGCGGGATCGGCAGCAGCAGCGGATCCGCCTCGCGGGCGAAAATACGGACGCTAATGTGCGCCGCTATGCCCAGGCCGAACCACAGTGCTGCCACCAGGCTGAGCTTGGGCGGAACCTCGTTGTACAAGGCCAGGTGCGCCAGAACGTACCCGCCTAGCCCCAGCGACTGGGCGAACAGCACCAGAAGCAGTTCAAGGTTGCGGCGGCGGGGTCGAAAGCCGACGTGTTGCTGCGCCGAAGCCATCAGCAAAACTCCGGGTCGATATCTTCGGCAGCCGACGGGGATATGGTGCCCAGGTAGGTGGGGTAGTCGGTCGAGGTCGCGGGCGGAGTCGGCTGGCGCGAAACGACCGGCGAGGGGCCAGCCTGGTTGCCACGTTGTTCGCGAACCCGGCGACAACGCTCGGCGATGCCGTCAAGAATGTTGGCGGTTTCCCGCGCCGAGGCCAGATCGGGGCTGCCGATCGTGTTGCGAACCACGTTTTGGTAATGCACCGGTAGGTCTGCTACCCGGGTGTCTCGTTGCTCGACGAGGGTGTTCAGCGAGTAGCCAAACACCGCGCCCGGCAGGCCGTTGTAGATGGCGATCCGGTTGTCGCTGGCCGCAATGAAGTATTGGTTGTGGGCGTAGCTGGTAACACCCCAGCCGCTTAGCGCGACGACCAGGAGTGCGATCAGCCCCAAGGCTAGGCCGCGTCGCCAATAGCGTCGCGGCGCGGGGCCGAGTGGTTCTTCGGGCTCCGACGGTTCTTCGGCCGCTGCCTCGGCCTCGGCGGTATCGCTCGGCCCACCCGGGGAAGCGAGTAGCTCCTCGGCGGCGCCCACCGTCACGCTAGCGGCCCCGGTTGCCGCCTCGTCGCGCACCTCGCCGATGACCACCGTGATGTTGTCGTGGCCCCCGGCCTGCAGCGCTGCAGCGAGCAGCGAATCAGCGGCCTCAGCCAGGTCAGGAATCGCCAGCAGTTCACCGATGGCCGCATCGTCGATCATGCCTGACAGGCCGTCGGAGCACAGCAGCAGCCGGTCGCCTGGCTGGGCGGTCAGCTTGTCGTAATCGGGCTCGTAGTTCGATTGGCCGTTGAGTACTTTCAGTACCAGCGACCGGTGTGGGTGGGTGGCCGCCTGCTCCGGGGTTAGCCGGTTTTCGTCGATGAGTTGCTGCACCCAGGAATGGTCGTGGGTGAGTTGGGTCAACTTGCCGTCCCGCAGCAGATAGCAACGGCTGTCGCCGATGTGGGCTAGAACCAGGTTGGTGCCGTCGAACATGGCCCCGCAGAAGGTGGTGCCCATCCCGTCCAAGGTGGGATCGGCTGCGGTTAGCGCGCGCAACCGTTCGTTGGCGGTGGTGACGATTTGCTCAAGTCGGTCTCGCATTGGCTCGGGGCCAACGAGTTGCTCGTCGAGGTTGCGGGCCGTCAGCACTGCGACCGCGGCTGCGACATCACCGGCGGCCGCGCCACCCATGCCGTCTGCGACGAGCAGCAAGCTGGGGGAGGCGTAGCCAGAATCCTGGTTGTTGTTTCGCACCAGGCCAACATCGGAGCGGGCGCTGAAGCCAAGCGAGTACGTCATGTCATGGCTCCAATCGCATCGTGGTGGTGCCGATACGGATGAAATCAGCAGTTGTCACCGGCGTTGGTGCCTGGACGAGTTGGCCGTTGACGAAGGTGCCGTTGGTGGAGTTCAGGTCGGTCAGGATCCAGGTTCGGTCGTCCTGGCGGACCAGTTGCGCGTGGCGGACCGAGGAGTAGTCGTCTTCCAGCAGGAACGTGCTGTCCGCGGCCCGGCCAAGTTTTATGGTTTCGGCGACTGGCACTGCCAGGCCCTGCTGCGGGCCGTGAATCACGGTAAACAGCCGCGCGACTTTCGCCTTGTTTTTCTTGCCGCGCCGCTTGGCTTTCCTTGGCGCAGCCATGTCAGTTCGCACGGTTTCCGCCACGAAAAAAATGAAAAGCCACAGCAGTACCAGGAAGGCGATTTTGACCGCGGCGACGATGAGATCTGACACTCCTATGCCTCCATCGGGGTGTAGACCAACAGCCGGGTGTTGCCTATCTCGATGCGGGTGCCGTCACCGACATCGGCGCTTTCCACGCGTTGCCCGTTGATGATTAGTCCGTTGGTGGAGCCGGTGTCTTCGATGCGTAGCCGCAGCCCGGTTGGGGTCGCCGTCACACTCAAGAATGCGTGGTGCCGGGAGACCCCGGGGTCTTCGATGCGGACGGCGACATCGCTGCCTCGACCGATCGTGAGTCCCGGCGGCACTAAGGGGTGGCGAATCCCATTGACCTCGATGACTGGCTGGCGTGGCCGCTCGTCGATCGGGTTGGCGGGCTCGATATCCGCTGCGGTGCCGGTGACCTTGAATTGGCCGATCGGCAGCGACGAGTCTCGCTTATAAGTGATGTGGACGGGCCCGTTGAAAACGTAGCTGCGTTCGGTGGCGTGTTGCCTAAGCGACGGAATCACTTCTGCGTTCAGCGTGCGCGAATAGGGGTACAGCCGGTCGTAGTCGTGGTCAGACAGGGACACGATGAATTCGTTTGGCACCAGTTTGCGGGAGCGGCTCAGCAACTTGGCCTCGGCGTCCATCTCACGATGGATGCCGGTGGCGATCTCCACCGGCTGCACGTCGCCCTTGAACGCCCGCGCGAAAACCTTGTCGACGGCAGCGCCAATGCGTTTTTCGGCACGATCAAACACGCTCATGGCAGCCACCTCCTTCAACGGTTTCCCAGCAAGAATACCCAGTGGCGTCCCCAGAGGTGAACTGAACTCGGCCCAAAGACGCGGCCAAGCCAGGCTGACAAGGGCTAGGTGAGCTATTGCCCAGAGCCGTTGCTGCCGAAGAAAGTGTCCCAAGGCACGTCGACTGGCTGGTCTAGCCCGACCACCTCGTAGAGATGGCGCAGCAGTGGGAACGCGTCGGCAGCGATGAGCCCCCGCTCGGTCTGCCTTAGTAAGGCGGCGCCGATCACCTGGATGGCTGCGGCTCCCTCCAGGGTGACGCCCGGCATCATGGCCCGCGCCTCGCTGAAGGTCATACCAGCGCCCACCAACCGCCCGCAGCGCACATTGCGTCCGCCCATTGAGGTGACGAAACAGTCGCCGATCCCAGGCAGCCCCAGCGGCGTGGTGGCCTTGCCGTCAAGCAACTTCATGAACTGGCTCATCTCGATTGCGGCTTGTGCGAACAGCGCGGCCCCATAGTTGTAGTTAACGTACTTGTCGCCCGCCGCCTCACCTAGCGCGTCGAGGGTGCCGGACATGAAGCCTGCGCCGAAGGCGTAGCAGTTCTTGGTGGCGGCACACACTTCGACGCCAACGAAGTCGGTATTGGTCCACACGTGATAGTTAGCGGTCGCGAACAGACCCCGCCACATGTCGAGCACTTCGGCGTCGATGCCGGTGAACACGACGCTGGTGTGGCGGCGCGAGGCCACCTCGCCAGCGATTGACGGCCCGGCGATAGCCGAAATCGTGACGGCCTCACGCAGCTTGGGCGGCAACTGGTCTGCTAGCACCTGCGGCAGGATCGTTAGGTTGCCGTCCTCGTCTGCTGCCATGCCCTTGGCCAAGGTGATGACGTGCATGCCGGGCCGCAGCAGCCCGGCGAGCTGCTGGCCCGCCCAACTCACCCCGAAGGAGTTAACGCCGCTCATCACCAGGTCCACGCCGTCGAATGCCTCGGCCGCCGCTTCCAGCTGATAGGCCGTTGTGTTTTCGGGTAACTGCAGCTCCAGGCCAGGGTGAACCCCGGTCGTCTTGATGGAATCGATGATCTCGCGATCAAGATGGGTGCCCACCAGCCGCATCCGATGGCCGTTGTCCGCCAGCGGGGTGGCTAGTGCGCTGGCCATTATTCCTGCGCCTAGAACGGCGATCGTTGCCATCAATTTCTCCTTCTTAGCTGCTCGCACCTGGCCGGAAACGGTGTTCAAAGGGACAACGTTTCGGGGCCATTTTGTGGCAGCCGCGTCGTGACCGGCTCACTAAGCGTAACGTGTCCAGCAACTAGCCAAACTGCGGTGAACTAAGGAAGTTGGAAGGACCTGGCATGCGGATAATCAGTGGTATTTCAGTGAGCTCCGGTAGCTGTCTTGCGCCCATTGTGCTGGTACCACCCGTAGAGCCGCTGCCTAGCAACGAGGCAAGCGCCAGCGATCCCGCTGCCGCCCTCGACCGAATCAAGGAAGCGCTACAGCAGGTGGCCGACGAGTTGATGCGCCGGTCGGAGCGCCTCGACGGCGACGCGGCCGACATGCTGGTGGCCGGTGCCCAACTGGCCCTGGATCCTGGGCTGCTGGACAGCGCCAAATCGTATCTTGCCGCCGGGCAGGGTCCGGCCACGGCGCTCACAGCTGCGATCGACGGCTATGCCGAACAGCTGACCGAATTAGGCGGCTATTTCGCCGAGCGGGTCACCGATCTGCGGGATGTTGGTGACCGAGCCGCCGCCTTGTTGCTTGGGCGGCCGATGCCGGGGGTGCCGACACTGACCGAACCGAGCATCGTGGTCGCCACCGATTTAGCCCCTGCCGAGACGGCGATGATGGACCCGGCCATGGTTGTCGGGCTGGTCACCAGTGCCGGCGGCCGAACCTCCCACACCGCGATCTTGGCGGCCCAGCGAGGCATCCCCGCGATTGTGCAGGCGCACGGTGCGATGGAACTGGCTCTCGGGGCTTTCGCGGCCCTTGACGGTGACGCCGGTGAGCTGATCCTCGATCCCGATGAGGAGCAGGTGCAGCGGTTAGCAAAGCGGCAGGCCGCGATGGCCGAGGTCCGTAGCCTGCGTGGGCCAGGAGTGACGGCCTGCGGGCAGCCGGTGCCGCTGCTGGCCAACGTCGGCACCCCGGCAGACGCCGAACA
>PDSD01000076.1 GCA_002748325.1 Arachnia propionica
GTGTGCACGCCTTCGCCGAGTTCGGGCAGGCCGAGCCGGTAGCCGTCGAAGTCGCTGATGTCGATGGGGGAGTCGTCGAGGGTGGCCGAAACAATCTCGTCAGCGATGATGTCTAGGTGCGTGGTGCCGCCGGTCGACTCGAAGTCCAGTTCGCTGTGCGACCGGAACGTCGCATCCGGTGCTTCCAAGCCGTGGCCCGATACGTCCACAGTGACGCGATAGGCGATGGCGGTGACGACGACAGATCGTTGCTGTGCCTGCTCCCGAGTGATGTTGGCAGTGCCCATTGATTCTACCTTCTGACTGCTTCGACGTTAACTTTGCCGATACAGCCTAACTGCCCGTGTTGCTGTACCCAAGCTAGACACTGTGACAGCATGACAGTTGTGGTTGAAGTGACCGATGCGAGCAAGCGCGAGTGGAACGAGCTGAACCAGCGGCTGCTGGCGGCCCAGGATGCCTATTACGGGTCGGCCGAGCCCCTGATGTCGGATGCCGACTACGACGAGGCGCTGCGCCGCTTGGCGGCGCTTGAGGCCCAGTATCCCAGCCTGCGGTCAGCGGAGTCGGCTGCGGGCAAGGTGGGTTTCGCTCGCACCACCACGTTTGAGCCGGTGACGCATCGGGTGCCGATGCTGAGCCTTGACAACGTATTTAGCCGCGACGAACTGTCGGCCTGGGTGGCGCGCGCGGTCGCGGATCGCTATCTGTGCGAGGTGAAGGTGGACGGGCTTGCGGTCAGCCTGCTGTACCTGGATGGCCAGCTGCGGGTGGCCGCAACCAGGGGCGATGGCCGCGTCGGTGAGGACGTGACGGCCAACGTGCGCACGATCCCAGCGGTGCCGCATCGGCTGTCCGGCGACGATGTGCCTAGCGTGCTGGAGGTGCGCGGCGAGGTGTTCTTCCCGGTCGCGGAGTTCGAGCGTTTCAACGAGGCGTTGCAGACCGATGGCAAGACGCCGTTCGCTAACCCACGTAACGCGGCGGCCGGGTCGCTGCGGCAAAAAGACTCTTCAGTGACGGCGTCCCGCCCGCTGAGCATGGTGGTGCATGGGGTGGGCGAGATCACTCCGGCGGCGGCGTCGTCGCAAAGCGAGCTATATCGTCAGTTGGCCGCCTGGGGGCTGCCGGTTAGCCAGCACTATCGGCTGGTGGACACGCTGGCTGCGGCCTGGGAATACATCGAAGAGTTTGGGCAGCGCCGCCACGAGGTGGCCCATGAGATTGACGGCGTGGTGGTCAAGGTTGATGACTTCGCCGAGCAAGCCAAGCTGGGGGCAACCTCGAAGGCCCCACGGTGGGCTATTGCTTATAAGTATCCGCCCGAAGAGGTACACACCAAGCTGCTCGACATCCAGGTCGACGTCGGGCGCACCGGCAGGGTGACCCCGTTCGGGGTGATGGAGCCGATCAAGGTGGCCGGTTCGGTGGTCTCGCGGGCCACTTTGCACAACGCTTTTGAAGTAAAACGCAAGGGCGTGCTGATCGGGGACACTGTGGTGCTTCGAAAGGCCGGTGACGTGATCCCAGAAATCGTGGCACCGGTGGTGGGGCTGCGTGACGGCAGTGAGCGCGAGTTTGTGATGCCCAGCCAGTGCCCTTCCTGCGGCACCACGCTCCGCCCCGAAAAGGAGGGCGACAAGGATCTGCGCTGCCCCAACGCCCGCGGCTGTGCGAATCAGTTGCGCGAACGCATCTTCGGGCTGGCGTCGCGGGGTGCTTTCGATATTGAGGCGCTTGGCTGGGAGGGGGCCGGGGCGCTGCTGGAGGCCGGGCTGCTAGCCGATGAGGGCGGGCTATTCGACCTGACCGAGGACGATCTGGTGCAAACGACGCTCTACACCCGGGCCGAGGGGGAGGGGCGCGTCCTGAATGCCAACGGCCGCAAGCTGCTCGACAACCTCGCCAAGGCCAAGCAACAGCCGCTGTGGCGGGTGCTGGTGGCGCTGTCGATTCGGCACGTCGGGCCGTCTGCTGCCCGCGCGCTGGCCGCCCGGTTTGGCTCGATGGCGGCGATCCGCGAGGCCAGCCTGGCCGAGCTGGCCGCCACCGACGGGGTTGGCGAGGTGATCGCGGAGGCGGTGCAGGACTGGTTTGCCGAAGGCTGGCGTGCCGACATCGTGGCGCGCTGGCAGGCGGCCGGGGTGCGGATGGCCGACGACGTTGCTGCCGGGCCTGCCCAGAACTTGGCTGGGCTCAGCATCGTGGTTACCGGAAGCCTGGCTGGTTTCACCAGGGATGAGGCCAAGGAGGCCATTCTCGCGCGCGGCGGTCGCGCCGCCGGATCGGTTAGCGGCAAGACCGACTACGTCGTCATCGGTGACAAGCCGGGCTCCAAGGCGGCCAAGGCAGAACAGCTCGGTGTGCC
>PDSD01000077.1 GCA_002748325.1 Arachnia propionica
CTGATCGGCTTCGGTGTCCCCGCGCTCAACCCCACCGTCCGGATTCCCGCGGCGCTGCTCGGCACCATCGCGCTGATCCTGACCTACTCCTCCTATGTGGCCGAGGTGCTGCGGGCTGGCCTGGAAGCGGTGCATCCCTCACAACGCTTCGCGGCCCGATCGCTCGGCCTGACCCACGGCCAGACGCTGCGATTCATTGTGATCCCGCAGGCGGTGCGCAAGGTCACCCCGGCATTGATGAACGACTTCATCTCGATGCAAAAAGACGTCGGCCTGATCTCCGTGCTCGGCGCGGTGGACGCGATCCGGGCCGCCCAAATCCAGCAAGCCACCACCTACAACTTCACCTCCTATGTGGTGGCCGGGTTGCTGTTCGTGGCGTTCAGTTGGCCTTTTATTCGGTTGTCGGACTGGTACACCGCCAAGCTGCGCAACCGTGAACAAACGGCGGGTGCGGTGTGATGAGCAAGATCGTGTTACCCAAACCCGAGAACTACGACGGCCCGGTCCTGGACGTGCAGGGCGTGGTCAAGAAATTCGGCACCAACGTGGTGCTTCGCAAGCTTGACCTGCGGGTCGCCCAACACGAAGTGGTGGTGCTGCTAGGCGTGTCCGGCTCCGGTAAATCGACGCTGCTTCGCACCATCAATCTGCTGGAGCGAGTCGACGACGGCCAGATCTTCCTGTCCGGCTCCGACATCACTGACCCACGGATCGACGTGGACGCGGTGCGCGCCCGGATCGGCGTGGTGTTCCAGCAGTTCAACCTGTTCCCGCATCTGAAGGTGCTCGACAATGTCACGCTGGCTTCCCGCAAGGTCCACGGCATCGAGCAGGCTGAGGCCGAAGAAACCGGCTTGGAACTGCTGCGCCGCATCGGGTTAGCCGACAAAGCCGACGCCTTCCCGGATCGGCTGTCGGGCGGGCAGCAGCAGCGGGTGGCCATTGTGCGGGCCCTGGCGACCAATCCGGAGCTACTACTGCTTGACGAGATCACCTCGGCGCTAGACCCGGTGCTGGTAGGCGAGGTACTCGACCTGGTTCGCGAGCTGAAGCAAAGCGGCACCACCATCGTCATGGCCACCCATGAGATCGGTTTTGCCCGATCAGCGGCCGACCGGGTGGTGTTCCTCGACCAGGGCCAGATCGTCGAACAAGGCCCACCCGGACAGGTGATCGACGAGCCGCAGGATCCGGCTACCCAGGACTTCTTGTCGCGGGTACTGCACTAATTATCCCCGGGGAAACAGTTGGCTGGGCGGCGACCGGCCCAGAGTTTTTCGTCGGCTATCCTGGCGGCAACGATTCAACGGTGAAAGGTGTCAGCGGTGCGCGAAGCGGAAAAGTACGTAGTAGGGATCGACTTCGGGACACTGTCTGGCCGTGCTGTGGTGGTGCGAATCAGCGACGGCGAAGAGCTAGGCAGCGCCGTCCACGAATACCGCCACGGGGTCATGGAACGCACCCTTAGCGCCGGCGACGACCGCCGCCTGCCACCCGACTGGGCGCTGCAAAACCCGCACGACTACATCGAGGTGCTGCAGCAGGCCGTGCCACAGGCCGTCGCCGCTTCAAGTGTCGACCCGGCCGACATCATCGGCGTGGGCACCGACTTCACCGCCTCTACGGTGATCCCGGTGCTGGCCGACGGCACCCCGCTGTGTGAGCTGCCTGAGTTTGAGGCCGAACCGCACGCCTACGTGAAGCTGTGGAAGCACCACGCCGCCCAGCCGCAGGCCGACCGGATCATCCAGCTGGCCCAGGAGCGCGGCGAAAAGTGGCTTAGCCGCTACGGTGGCCTGGTCTCCTCCGAATGGGCCTTCCCAAAGGCGCTGCAGATCTTCGAGCAGGCCCGCGAAGTTTACGACTGCATGGATCGGCTGGTGGAGGCCGCCGACTGGATCGTCTGGCAGCTGACCGGCAACTACACCTGCAACGCCGCGACCGCCGGCTACAAGGATCAACTGCAAGACGGCTCCCATCCGAGCCCGGAATATCTGGCGGCGCTAGCCCCTGGTTTTGGCGACTTCGCAACCACCAAGCTGAGCCAAGACGTCTCGCAGCTGGGCGAGTCGGCGGGCGGGCTGAGCGCGCAGGCCGCCGCCTGGACGGGGCTGCCGGAAGGCATCGCGGTGGCCGTCGGCAACATCGACGCCCACGTCGCCGCCCCGGCCGCCAAGGCCATCGGGTCCGGTCAGCTGCTAGCCATCATGGGCACGTCGTCGTGCCAGATCGTCAACGACGATCAGCTGCGCGAGGTGCCTGGCATGGCCGGGGTCGTCGACGGCGGCGTCGTCGCGGGCAAGTGGGGCTACGAGATGGGCCAATCCGGGGTGGGCGACATCTTCGCCTGGTTCGTGCAACA
>PDSD01000078.1 GCA_002748325.1 Arachnia propionica
TTCATCCTTGTTTCATCATCTGCGACAGCCGACTCACGGTGGCCTCGGCGGCCGCGGCGTCGCTGGCGATCACCAACACCGTATCGTCACCGGCGATGGTGCCGATAACGCCCGTCAGCCCGGCGGCGTCGACCGTGGCCGCATAGTATTGGGCCGCCCCCGGCGGGGTCTTCAACACGATCTGGTTGCCAGCCGTTCGTACGTCTTGCACCAGGTCCGCGCTGAGCTGGGCCAGCCGCTCGATGACGCTGCGATTGGGCTGGTCGGGGGCCGCGTACACCAGCGTCCCTTGCACCGAGCGCCGCCGGATCGCCCCCAGCGCAGCGAGATCCTTGCTTAGCGTGCCCTGGCTCACCTCGATGCCCTGCGCGGCCAGCGCGTCGGCCAGCTCAGCCTGCGAGGCGTAACGTTCGGCGCCGAGCAGCTGTCGCAGCGCGGCGTGCCGTCCCCTTCTCGATACCTCAGCCATTTGCATCCAATAGCTCGGGCAGGGCTGTCACGAAGCCCTGCAGTTGTTCCTTGGTGACGATCAGCGGGGGCGCCAGCCGCAGCACGTCGGGACGAGCCGCGTTAATCACCCAACCGGCAGCCATCGCGGCAGCAACGATCTGCGGCGCCACCTCGGCGGTCAGTTGTACCCCGACCAACAGACCCCGGCCGCGGACCTGTGAGATCAGCGGATGGTTGAGCCCGGCAATGGCCGCGCGCAGCCACTCCCCCAGCTCGCGCACCTGGCCGAGCATCGGCTCCACCTCGTCCAGCACGGCGTTGGCGGCGGCCGCGGCCACCGGGTTGCCCGCGAAGGTATTGCCGTGGGAGCCGGGGGTGATCAGGTTGGCGGCAGGCCCCTGGGCCAGGCAGGCACCGACCGGGAAGCCGTTGCCGAGCCCCTTGGCGATGGTGATCACGTCGGCGGTGATGCCCTCGGCGCGGTGTAGCAGCAGCTCGCCGCAGCGCCCGATGCCGGTCTGCACCTCGTCGATCCACAGCAGCGCCCCGGCTTCGGCGGTCAGCTGCCTAGCGAGCGCCAGGTAGCCGGGCGGGGCTGGCACCACACCGTTCTCACCCTGGATGGTCTCTAGCACCACGGCCGCCACCTCATCGGTGACGGCGGCCCGCAGCGCCTCGGGATCGCCGAACGGCACGAACTCTACGCCGCCGGGCAGCGGCTCGAAGGGTTCCCGGTAGGCCGCTTTATGGGTGAGTGCGAGGCTGCCCATGGTGCGGCCATGGAACGCGCCGGTCATCGCGATGATCTTGGTTCTGCCGGTGAGCCGGGCCAGCTTCATGCCAACCTCGTTGGCCTCGGTGCCGGAGTTGGTGAAGAACACCCGGGCGTCGCCGCCCGCGGCTGCGGCGAGCCGCTCGGCCAGCCTGATCTGCGGTTCGCTGGCGAAGAAGTTGGAGACGTGGCCGAGCTGGCTCAGCTGCCCGGTGATCGCCGCGTTGACGCCCGGATGGTTGTGGCCCAGCGCGTTGACCGCGAGCCCGCTAAGCAGGTCGAGATAGCGGCGGCCGTCGGCATCGAATAGCCACACCCCGTCGCCGCGGGCGAACACCCGCTGCGGGGTGCCGAAGGCGTTCATCATCACTGCTTGGTAGCGATCCAGCAGCTCCGCGTTACTCATGCCGACTCCTTCGTGACCATCGTGCCGACTCCCTCATCGGTGAAGATTTCCAACAGCAGGCAGTGGGCGACGCGGCCGTCGATGATCGTGGCCGACGTGACCCCCGCATCAACGGCCCGCAGGCAGGCCTCCAGCTTGGGGATCATGCCAGCCTGCATGCCCGGCAGTAGCTCCCTTACTTCCTCGGGGCTGACCTGGGTAAGGATCGAGTTTTCGTCTGGATAGTTGGCGTAGACCCCGGCCACGTCGGTCAGCATCACCATGCGGCTAGCTCCCAACGCGACTGCCAGCGCCGATGCGGCGGTATCGCCGTTGATGTTGTGCACCTGGCCGTCAATGTCCGGTGCGACCGTGGCCACGACTGGGATCCGGCCGGCCTCGATCAGGTCCTCAATCGACGCCGGGTTGACGTGTGCGACATCGCCTACCAGCCCCAGGTCGACCTCTTCATCGTCCACCATCGCGCCGCGGCGCTCGGCGGTGAACAGTCCCCCGTCCTCGCCGGACATGCCAACCGCGTAGGGGCCGTGGGCGTTGATGAGCCCGACCAGTTCACGGCCGACCTGGCCGACCAGCACCATCCGCACCACGTCCATCGCCTCCGGGGTGGTGACCCGCAGCCCGGCCCGGAAGTGTGAATCGATGTCGAGCCGCTGCAGCATCCGCGAGATTTGCGGGCCGCCGCCGTGCACCACAACCGGTTTGAGTCCCACGCGGCGCAGGAACACGATGTCCTC
>PDSD01000054.1 GCA_002748325.1 Arachnia propionica
CATGACCCGCCACCTGGAAACCATCGCCCGCCTCTGGGACGCCCTGGCCGGCTCAGCGAACCTCGACTCGGTGGGCTTCTGCCTGGACACCTGCCATGCATTCGCTGCCGGGCTCGACCTGGGCAGCGTCGTCGACGACATCCGGGCGATCACCGGGCGCATCGACCTGGTGCACTGCAACGATTCCCGCTCCCCGGCAGGCTCCGGTGCGGATCGGCACGCCAACCTGGGCCAGGGCCAGATCGACCCGACCGAACTGGTGGCGCTGCTGCGCCAAGCCGATGCCCCACTGATCCTGGAGACGCCGACCGAAGGTTACGCCGCCGACCTGGCCTGGCTGGCCGACCGGCTGCCCGGTGATGCGTAGAAAGTAGCGCCATGAAAATCTTGTTACCCAACTCGGTTGAGCTAGCCCCGAGTCTGCCGCCCGGCGTGCACGCCGTCAGCTACGACGTAGCGGCCCCGATCCCCGAGGAGCACCTGGACGCCGAAGTGCTGGTGGTGTGGGCCAACCGCAACCGCCACCTGCGTGAGATCGCGGGCCGGATGCCGAACCTGCGACTGGTGCAGGCGCTGCTGGCGGGCGCCGACACGCTGCTGCGGGCCGGGTTCCCCGACGACGTCATCATCGCCTCGGGCGTCGGCCTGCATGACAAGACGGTCACCGAGCATGCGCTCGCGCTCACCCTGAGCCTGGTAAGACGGCTGCCGCAATGCGCGCTGGCGCAGGCCGAGCATCGGTGGGCCAGCGAACTGGGCGGCTACCTGCCACTGCACCCACCCGGCCCGATCACGACGCTGCTCGACGCCAACGTGCTGATCTGGGGCTTCGGCTCCATCGGGCAAACCCTGGCCCCGGTGCTGAGCGCGCTGGGGGCCCGGGTGCGCGGCGTAGCGCAGACCGCTGGCGAACGCAGCGGTTTCGAGACCATCACCGACGCCGAGCTGCCCGCAGCCCTGGCCGAAACCGATCTGTTAGTGATGATCCTGCCCGCCACCGAAGCGACCCACCACGCGCTCAACGCCGACCGACTCGCCCAGCTGAAGCCCGACGCTTTCGTGGTCAACGTCGGCCGTGGCAGCACAGTCGACGAGGCCGCGCTCGCGGCTGCACTGAACAATGGCCACCTAGCCGGGGCCGCCCTCGATGTCACCGAGGTTGAGCCGCTGCCGCCCGATTCACCGCTGTGGGACGCTCCCCGGCTACTACTAACCCCCCATGCGGCGGGCGGTCGTCCCGTCGGCTCCGACGAGTTGATCGCCGCCAATGTGGCCGCCCTGATGCAGGGCCAAGAACTGCGCAACGTCGTCGCTCGCTGACGAAAAGCCACCCACCCGCGTCACAGCCGGGCGCGCAGTCTAGGCTTAGGGCGTGACGAAAAGCGTATATATTGCCTCCGCTGAGTGGCGTGTGAGTAAGAGTTCTATAGCCTTGGCGATGGTCGAGTTGTTCGGTCGCCAAGTCGAACGGGTCGGCGTCTTTCGGCCGCTGGTCAAGTCCCTAGAAGACGATGCGGTTACCAAGGCCCTGATCAGCCACAAGGGCGTCATCGACCTGACGATGACGCAGGCTACCGGCGTCAACTACGACCAGTTCGCCGATGATCCCGAGGGTTCGCTGGATCGGATCGTGGCCAAGTTTTCGGCCATGTCCGAACGCTGCGACGCGATCGTCGTGGTCGGCTCCGACTTCGACGACGTCAATGTGTCCACCGCCCTGGATCACAATTCGCTGATCGCAGCCAACCTCAACTCCGCCGTCTTGTTCGTGGTGCGCGCCAATGATCGCACCCCGGCCGAGATTCATCGCGCCGCCGATGAGGCCATCGAGGCACTTGAGGCTCGCCACAACAACATCGTCGGCATGATCGCCACCCGCGCCAACCCGCGCGACCTAGACACCATCGCCAGCGAACTCAAAGGGCTGCGCAACGTCCCAGTCTTCGTGCTGCCGCACAACGAAATCCTGGTGGCGCCGTCGGTGCGCCAGCAGTTCGAGGCCGTTCGGGCCCGCCCCTGGCTGGGCAAGGATGAATTCATGGACAAAGAGTCCCTGCACACCGTCATCGGCGGCATGACCCTGCCGAACCTGCTCAAGCACGTGAAGCCCGAAAGCACCGTCGTGGTGCCCGCTGACCGGCTCGACCTGCTGCCGGGCCTGCTGATGGCCCACCGCTCATCTGAGTACGGCCCACTGGCCTCGATTGTCCTCACCGGTGGCTTCATGATTCCGGCCACCGTCGAGCGGCTGTTCGACGGCAGCGAGGTTGATCTGCCGGTCGGCCGCTGCGAAACCGACACGTTCAGCACCGCCGTCGCCCTGGAGCACGTTCGCGGCATCGCCACGGGTTCCGCCCGCAAACGCGACGTCGGCCGGGTCATGTTCGCTAAGTACGTCGATGAAGAGGCGCTGCTGACCGCAATCGACCTGCCGCGCGCCGAGATCCGCACGCCAACGATGCTCGAATACCAGCTGATGACGGCTGCCCGGAAGGATCAGAAGCGCATCGTGTTGCCTGAGGCCGCCGACGACCGCATCCTCAAGGCGGCCGCCACGGTGCTGCGGCGCGGCGTCGCACAGATCATCCTGCTGGGAGATGCGAACCAGATCAGCGCCCGCGCGGCCGATTTGGGCATCTCGCTGGATGGCGCCGAAATCGTCGACCCGACCAACCCGGAGATGCTGGAGCGGTTCGCGACCGAATACGCCGAGCTGCGAAAGCACAAGGGCATGACGATGGACGCCGCCTACGACCGGCTCAGCAACCTGTCCTATTTCGGCACCATGATGGTGCATTTGGGCATGGCCGACGGTATGGTCTCCGGCGCGATCAACACCACGGCCGACACCATCCGGCCCTCGCTGGAGTTCATCAAGACCAAGCCGGGCGTGAGCGTCGTGTCGTCGTCGTTCCTGATGGCGATGAGCGACCGGGTGCACGTGTACGCCGACTGCGCCGTCAACCCCGATCCGACGCCGGAGCAGCTGGCCGACATCGCTATCTCCTCCGCGGAGACGGCAAAGGCTTTCGACATCGAACCCCGGGTAGCCGTGTTGAGCTACTCGACCGGTTCATCGGGCTCTGGCGCGGATGTCGACAAGGTTCGCGAGGCAACCGAGCTAATCCGCGAGCGGGCACCTGAGCTGAAGGTCGAGGGCCCGATCCAGTTCGACGCTGCCGTAGACATGGCGGTGGCGCAGAAGAAGATGCCGGACTCCGAGGTCGCCGGGCAGGCGACGGTGTTCATCTTCCCCGACCTGAATACCGGCAACAACACCTACAAGGCGGTGCAACGTACCTCCGGCGCTGTCGCGATCGGCCCGATCCTGCAGGGCCTCAAGCGGCCGGTCAACGACCTGTCGCGCGGCGCTTTGGTCGACGACATCGTCTCCACCATCACGATCACCGCCATCCAAGCACAGAAAATCTGAGGAAGTAACGTGACAATCCTGCTACTGAACTGCGGCTCGTCGTCGATCAAGTACCAGCTGCTTGCCGCCGAGTCTAAGGAGCAACTGGCGGTCGGCCTGGTGGAGCGCATCGGCCTAGCGATCGGCAAGCTGAAGCACAGCGTCAGCGATGATGATTTCGTCGTCGAGCGGCCCTTCACCGATCACACCGATGCGGTTCAGGCCGTCGTCGATGCCTTTGCCGAGCACGGCCCGAGCCTTGACGGCGTGCAGGTGGTGGGCCATCGCACCGTCCACGGCGGCACGACGTTCCGCGATTCGACGCTGATCACCGATGAGGTTATTGCCAAGCTGGTGGAGCTGTCGGATTTGGCACCTCTACACAACCCGCCCGGCATCGCCGGGATCGAGGCGGCGCGCCAGGTCTTGCCCGATGTGCCACACGTCGGGGTCTTCGATACGGCGTTCTTCGCGAACCTACCGGCCGAGGCCTACACCTACGCGATCGACCGCGATGTCGCCGAGAAGTACCAGATCCGCAAGTACGGTTTCCACGGCACCTCGCACCGCTACGTCTCGGGCAAGGCGGCCGAGTTCCTGGGCAAGCCGGACGCCAAGGTCATCGTCTGCCACTTGGGCAACGGAGCATCCATCTCGGCGGTCGATGCCGGTAACGCGATTGACACCTCGATGGGGCTGACGCCGCTGCAGGGCTTGATCATGGGCACCCGCTCCGGTGATGTGGATCCTGGCCTACACAAGTTCCTGGCGGGCAAGGGCATGAGCATCGACGAGATCGACACGCTGCTCAACAAGGCCTCAGGCATGGCCGGGCTTTGCGGCTACACCGATATGCGAGACGTGGACGCCCAGATTGCCGCGGGCAACGAGGCAGCCAAGGTTGCCTTCGATGTGTACGTGCACCGGCTGGTGCACTACATCGGCGGCTACTTTGCCCTGCTAGGCGGCGCTGACGCCCTGTGCTTCACCGCCGGTGTCGGCGAGAACGACGCCGCGGTGCGGGCAGCGGTGGTCAACCGGTTGGCGGCTTTGGGGTTCGCCTTGGACGCCGAGGCCAACCAGGTGCGTTCCAAGCAGGCCCGCGACATTGCTGCCGCCGATTCGCGCGTGCGGATCCTGGTGATTCCCACCAACGAGGAGTTGGCGATGGCCGAGGAGGCGCTGCGCGTCATCGGCGCCTAGCGCCATTGCGTGGAAAAGTCCGGCTAGTTAGCTGATTCGGGCCGAAACCGGCTCGTTGCAGCAACTTGGCCGGACTTTTTCGCTAAATCCTGGTTGTGAAGACCATACAAGCAGCGGATACCTGGCCTGTGGGGTACCGCTAACCGGTCTCGGATAGACAGGGGAGGGCTTTCTACCCTCACCGTCGGGCACTACGGTAGGGGTATGGCAACTGCACTAATCACGGGCGGCACTTCGGGCATCGGCAACGAATTTGCTAGGCAGTTAGCCGAGCAGGGACATGATCTGGTGTTGGTGGCCCGTGACGCCGACCGCCTGGCTGCCGTGGCGGAATCCCTACAGGAAATGTACGGGGTTGAGGTGGCCACGCTCGTCGCCGACCTGGCCGAGCGGGCCGACGTGATGCGGGTTGCCGAACGGCTGGAAGACGCCGAGCAGCCGATCGACATCTTCGTCAGCAACGCCGGTTTCGGCATCCACAAGCCGCTGTTGACCCGTGAAGTAGAAGCGCATGCTAAAGCCCTAGACGTCATGGCCCTCGCCGTGTTGATCCTGGGCGGCGCGGCAGGCCGAGCCATGAAGGCACGCGGCCGCGGCACTATCATCAACGTGTCCTCCACGGCTGGCGCCCTCTACACCGGCCACTACTCCGCCATCAAGGCCTGGTGCACCAACTACTCGGTGAGCCTCGCCCTGGAGCTTGCTGAAACCGGAGTCACCGTCACCACACTAGAACCCGGCTGGGTACATACCGAGTTCCACGAGCGGGCAGGAATCTCCGCCTCGAAGCTGCCCGATGTGGTGTGGATCGACAAGACCAAGCTGGTGCGTGACTGCCTCGCTGACGCCGCCAAGGGAAAGGTCGAATCCATCCCGGCGCGCAGATGGAAGGCAGCCATGTTCCTGGCCAACCACGGCCCACGTGCAGCGCTGCGCTGGGCCTCCGCCAAGTTGAGTAACAGCCGAAGGAAACAGTGAGCAATCACGACCCCAAACTCGGGCGCTACCACTCCACAGCAGGGGCCCGAACTCGATTCGCCGCACGGATGCTGCTGCTTCGGCCATACGTGTGGCGGTCAGTACGCGTGCGTGTTCACGGCGGCTCGCACCTGGACAGCCTGGAGCCCCCGTTTGTGGTGTTCGCCAACCATTCTTCGCACCTTGACGCCCCCTTGATTTTCGGCGCGCTGCCGTGGCGGCTGTCCCGGTTCTTAGCCACCGGAGCGGCTGGCGACTACTTCTACAACAAGTGGTGGAAGGGTGCGCCAATGTCGCTGTTTTTCAACGCCTACCCAATCCAGCGGCAGCTCTCTACTAAGCGCAAATCCAAGAAGCGCGGCAAACGTGGCCTGTCTGCCGCCCTGTTGGCAGACGGCATTCCGTTGCTGATTTTCCCGGAAGGCTCCCGGTCGCGTACCGGCGCGATGGGGCCGTTCAAACCAGGGGTGGCTTCGCTTTGCATCTCGAATGGCGCGCCCGCCCTGCCGATGGCCCTCGTCGGCGCCTACGACGCGTGGCCACCGCAGCAGCGACACCTACCCAAGGGAAGGCCCGAGATACATGTGGTGATTGGTCGCCCCATGTTGCCACGGCAGGGCGAGATCGCCCACGAGTTCAATGAGCGGATGCGGCGGCAGGTGCTGGAATTGCACGATACGACGGCGCGCGCGTACGGACGCAAGACACTGGCAGAATACGCCCGTACGCTGGCTATTGAATCAGCGAAGACGAACCTCGATGACGTGACCAACCCGGACACGCAGCGAGCGGACCAGGAGGAATCATGATCGACGGCGTCAAGCAGCAGAAGTGGTGGGGCTGGGGTGAGGAAGGGCTCTCCTACACCTACCACGACAAGCCCAAGTTTCCGGGGTTTGTGCTGGAAAAGATTGGGGTCGACATCACCAAAGCGGTGCTTAACACCCCAAACTTCGCTGACCTTGACGTGCCTGCCAGCCAACTGACCACGTCACTGCACGAGAAGCTGAGCGCCATCATCGGCGAGGAGTTCGTGCACCTCGATGATGAGACCAGAGTGGTACACGCCTTCGGTAAGGGCGTCCGTGATCTGGTTCGGGTGCGCCGCGGCGAACTCGGCCGGGTTCCCGACGCGGTTTGCTATCCCGGCACCCACGACGAGGTCGTAGCGCTGGTCGATGTCATCGCGGCAGCCGACGGGGTGATCATCCCATTCGGCGGCGGCTCCAACATCGTCGCCGCGTTGGAGGCTGAGCCAGGCGAGACCCGGCAGGTGGTATCGATCAACCTGGGACGCATGAACCAGGTGATGGAGATTGACGAGAAGTCCGGCTTGGCCCACATCCAGGCAGGCGTGTTCGGCCCCGACATGGAGGATCAACTCAACGCGCAGGGCTGGACGATGGGGCACCACCCGGATTCGTTTGTTTGGTCGACTCTTGGCGGCTGGATCGCCACCCGTAGCTCTGGCATGCAGTCCGACAAGTACGGCGACATCGCCGACATCACCCGCGGTATGACAGTGGTATTGCCAGGCAGTGTGGTCGAACTGCGACCGCTGCCGTCAACCTCGTCTGGGCCGAGCATTCGCGAAATGATGCTTGGCTCTGAGGGCCGACTCGGCGTGATCACCTCCGCCTGGGTGAATGTGCATCGGCTGCCGGAGGTCCGCGAACTGCAGGCTTACTTCTTCGCGACCTACGAGGACGGGCTGGCGGCCTGCCAAGAGATCGTGGAATCCGACGCCGACGTGATGATGGCGCGGGTAAGCGATGCGCTGGAGACCCAATACATCATTGCCAACGGCAAGGCATCCGGCCGCGTCAAGGGGCTGTTGAGCAAGGCCATCGCCAAGGTGATGGCCAGCAAGGGCTGGGATCTGGAGCAGATCGCGCTGTCGATCATCGGGTACGAAGGCAGCGCCAACCATGTGCGCTACGAAAAAGGCCTGGTGGGCCGCATCGTCCGCAATCACAACGGCATGGGCGTCGGCCAAGGCCCGGCCACGTTGTACGACCAGAAGAAGTACGACACCCCCTACATCCGGGACTTCATGCTCGACCGGGGAATCCTGGCTGACGTGTCGGAGACCTCTACTCCTTGGCAGTACGCGGTCGAAATTCACGACGAGACGGTGCGGGCAGCCGAGCAGGCACTGGCGGAGTGCGGAGTCAGCGGCGCAGTATTTTGTCACCTCAGCCACTCCTACCATTCCGGGGCCTGCCAGTACTTCACGTTCGCCATCAACGACGCCTCGGCGACCAACTTGGATACCTACGATCGCGTGAAGCGGGCGATTCAGCAGTCGTTCATGGATCACCACGGCACGGTGTCGCACCACCACGGGGTCGGCGAGGAGCACTCGCCCTGGCTGGAACAAGACATTTCTCCTGGCGGCGTCATGATTCAGCGCAAGCTGTTCGCGGCCATCGACCCGGGCCGCAACCTAAACCCAGGCAAGATCGTGCACGAAGGCGCCCCTGGGATCTCTACCAATTCGAGCGATCATCATGGCTGACACCACCCGCGGCATCCGCATGGAAGTCGGGCTACGGATGCTGCCGCAGCATTCAGTGATCAGCGAAACCGGCCGGGTCACCGCCGACCAATTGCACGAGTTCATCGCTTCGGCTATCGATAGGTTGAAGTCGACAGCCCGGGCAGTCGACTCGCCGTATGTGACTTATTATTCCCCGGTTTCGCCACGGCAGGCCGGCGACGTGGAGGTGTGCCTGCCGGTTGCCCCGACTGTCATTGATCCCCGGTCAAGGCGGGAAGTGCCAGCTACCAAGTTCGCTTTCACTCGAATTGTTAAAGGAATGTCCGTCTACCCCCACATCATCAGCGCCTACGAGGCAGTCGAGGCGTGGGCTGCGGCGAACAGCATGGATCTGGCTGGCCCCGGTATCGAGATTTACTTCGCAAATCTTCGCCAAGTAAAAGACGACGATCTGGCGGTTGATGTCGGCTTCCCGGTGAGGTGAAGCAAGTAGCCGAGCGCCGTGGCAAGTGAAGCTGTCAGGTAGCTATCCCAACACCGGTTGTCGAAGGAAGTGAATAACATGTTGAGGGGCCGCGCCATTCCAGGCGCGGCCCCTCAAAAATTCGTCGAGTCTTAGCGCTGCGCAGCCGCCCCCAACATGAAGAGGCCGATGATCCCGATCACGTAAAGCACCCCGATGACAATCCAAATGATTGAGAAGATCTTACCTAGCAGATAACCGATCTTCAGGTTGCCATCCCACGGGTAGGGAGCTCCAGCCTCGATCTCCTTCTTTGCTTGGCCGCCCATGTACCAGGCGACGAAGGAGAGAATGCCGAAGAAGATGCCGACGATCCCCAAGATCAGCACAACCTGTGCCTGCGGATGCTCCGGCGCTTGCTGCTGGCCATATCCGGGCTGCTGGCCGTATGCAGGCTGGCCGTATGCAGGCTGCTGGCCGTATCCGGGCTGCTGGCCATATTCGGGTTGGGTCATGGTTTTTCTCCTAAGACATTGCAATAGTTGCAACCCTCATTATCCCGGCCCAACTTGGGCGGTGCAAGCAGCCCGCTGCAGTGCTCACGATGGCTGCCGCCTTGGTTGCCAGGCCCGGTTCTTGCGGAAACGCCAGCCAGACCGGTCGATACCGCTGTAGCTGACTGCCTATGCTGGTGGGGTGCTAGCCGTCATCTCGCCTGCGAAATCCCTGGACTATGACTCGCCCCTGGCGACCGCCCAACACAGCGAGCCAAGACTGCTCGAACACACTAACGAACTGGTTTCGCTGCTGCAGCGGCTGTCCCTTGACCAGATCGCCACGCTAATGCACATCTCGCCGAAGCTCGCCGCGCTCAACGTCCAGCGCTATCAGGACTACGACGACGAGCCTGGCCCGGACGCCGCCCGGGCGGCGGTGCTGGCCTTCAACGGCGACGTCTATCAGGGGTTGACCGCCACCTCGTTCACCGAAGACGACTTCGTAGCGGCGCAGGCCAGCCTGCGCATCCTGTCCGGGCTGTACGGCCTACTACGGCCGCTGGATCGGATCCAGCCGTATCGGCTGGAAATGGGCACAAAACTGGCCACCCCGCGCGGCCGCAATCTTTACGAGTGGTGGGGTTCGCTAATCACCGACCTGCTGCGCGACGACGTGACCGCCTCCCCAGGAGAGGATGCCCTGATCAACCTGGCCTCGCAGGAATACAGCAAGGCAGTGGATACCGAAGCGCTGGGCCTGCCGGTCGTAGCGCCACGATTCGAGGATCGAGACCGCAACGGGCGTCCCCGCGTCGTGGCATTGCACGCTAAGCGGGCGCGCGGCGCCATGGCGGCCTGGCTAATCAAGAATCGGGTGCGCTCGGTCCGCGAACTAAGCCAATTCGATGGCCTTGGCTACCGCCATGACGCTGAACGATCCACTATTGAGCGCCCGATTTTCGTGCGTTAAGAGACGCCAGCCATGAAGAATAGCCCTGCTCCAAGAACAAGCACGAAGACAATGTAGAGAATCACCATTGCGATCGCCGCGATCGTGAGAATCGAAATAATAATACCAAGGATATAACCAGCCTTGATGCTGCCTTCCCACCGGTAGGGGGATCCTGCTTCGATCTCTTTCCTGGCCTGCGAGCCCATATACCAGGCGATGAATGCGGTAATCGGGAAAAACAGCCCAACGATAGCCAGAATCAATACGGTTTGAGCTTGCGGATGCTCGGGCGACCCGAGATAGGGCTGCACCGGGGTGTATGGCTGCTGGGGAGCGGAATATGCCTGCTGGTTCGTCGCGTAGCTTTGGCCGCCGTAAGGCGGCTGATCCTGGGTTGGCTGGCTGTAGGCACCTGGCGAACCGTACCCCGCAGCAGGCTGATAGCCCACCGTCGAGGCCGCCCCGCCCGGCGAAGCCGAAGCCATCGAGCCAGGCTGCGAGCCATAGTTGGGCTGAGCACCATAGCCAGACTGCGACCCATAGCCAGACTGCGATCCATAGGAAGACGGCGACCCGTAGCCAGACTGCGAACCATCGGAGGCTGGCTGTGAATAGCTGGCGTGGCCTAAGTCAGCATCAGGCACCCCCACCTCTTGCTCGGTGGCCGCATCAACCGCAGAACCTTCATAACCGCTGGCACCTTCATAACCGCCGGCACCTTCGACACCATTACTGACTTGATCGCTCATACCTGAACCTCTCGCTACTTCTTTCGAGGATACCCGATTGGCCAAGCCGCCCGACACTTGAGATTTACGCCGCTGCCTCCCATTCTCCGCTACTCTCTGACACCGGAACTTGAATAAACAGGAGAATCCATGTCAGATACTGCTAGCAAGAAGCGCAAGGTAGAGCGCTTTAGCTCGCGCAACCTGTTTATCCTGGCCGCAATCGGCTCCGCCGTCGGCCTGGGTAACATTTGGCGCTTTCCTTATGTCGCCTACACCAACGGCGGTGGAGCGTTCATCCTGCCTTACCTAATCGCCCTGCTGACAGCGGGCATTCCGCTGCTTTTCCTGGACTACGCCATCGGTCATCGTTACCGCGGCTCGGCCCCGGTCGCATTCGGGCGAATGAAAAAGTGGACCGCTGCCCTTGGCTGGTGGCAGGTCCTGGTGTCGTTTGTGATTGCCGTCTACTACGCGGCAGTCATCGCCTGGGCAGGCATGTACACGATCTTCAGCTTCAACCAGGCCTGGGGCGACGACCCGGCAGGATTCCTCTTTGGTGACTTCCTGCAGCTCGCCGAAAACCCGGGCGTAGGTTTCGACTTCGTTCCTTCGCTCGCGATCCCCATGCTGCTGGTGTGGGTTTTCATCATCGGCGTGCTAGCACTTGGCGTGAACAAGGGTCTTGCTACCGCAAACCTGGTATTCATGCCGCTACTGACGCTGATGTTCCTGATCCTGGTAGTCCAGTCGCTGTTCCTGCCTGGCGCGGCCGAAGGCGTCAACGCCCTGTTCACCCCGAACTGGGGCCAGCTCGCCGATCCTGGTGTCTGGTCGGCAGCCTACGGCCAGATCTTCTTCTCGCTATCCATCGGCTTCGGCATCATGGTGACCTACGCGTCTTACCTGAAGCGGCGCACCGACCTGACTGGTTCCGGTCTGGTGGTTGGTTTCTCCAACTCCAGCTTCGAGATTCTGGCGGGCATCGGCGTCTTCGCGGCCCTCGGCTTCATGGCTTACTCAAGCCAAACCGGCGTCGACGAAGTGGCCGCTGGCGGTCTGGGCCTGGCCTTCGTGGCGTTCCCGACCATCATTTCTCAAGCCCCGTTCAGTTCACTGCTCGGCGTGCTGTTCTTCGGCTCACTGACACTGGCTGGTCTTACCTCGCAGCTCTCGATCATGGAAGTGGTCATCGCTGGCGTTCGCGACAAGCTGGGCCTGTCGAAGCTGGTCGCGACTCTGGTCGTCGGCATTCCGACGGCGGTGCTGTCGCTGGTAATGCTCTCGACCACCACAGGGGTGTACTTCCTGGACATCACCGACGAGTTCGTCAACAAGTTCGGCATCCTTGGCGGCGCCTTCGTTTACGTCATCGCAACCGCCTGGTTCGTCAGGAAACTGCCGACCCTGTCGCGCCATCTGGATCGTTGGTCTAGCTTGAAGGTCGGTAAGTGGTGGATCTACATCGTTGGCGGCCTGGCCCCCATCGTGCTGGGATACCTGCTG
>PDSD01000068.1 GCA_002748325.1 Arachnia propionica
CCGCAAGCTCGTCGACCAGGCGAAGGGCATCATGATGTCTGGCATGGGCATGACCGAACCGGAGGCTTTTCGGTGGATTCAGAAGACCGCGATGGACCTACGCAAGTCGATGCGTGAGGTGGCCGAGGGGATCATCGCCCACTCAAAGAAATAGCTGTTACAGACCAAAGACTTGGAAGGGGGCCGTCGGCCCCCTTCCCTATTGCTATTCTGCGGCGATTTCGGCGACAACTCTGAGGTTGCCATCTTCTGGACGCCAGCGGATTTCTCCGGTGAGTCGCCCGACGGAGCGCAAATCTGCTTCTATCGACTGCAGGGCGTCTAGCTCTGCCTGCGGGCCGGAAACCACGACGTCGGTGAGTTCGCGCTTCATGGAAACCTTGGCATCGGATTTGATGCCGCGAATCAGGCTCAGGGCCGCAGAAAGCGTGCCCAGAAGGCCCTCAGCCCCGGAAGCGGGCAGCTCGGACGCCTGCGGCCACGCTTGGTGATGCACCGAGTCTTCGTGCCACCACGACCACACCTCTTCGGTCGCGAAGGGCAGGTACGGGGCGAACAGGCGCAACTGGACCGAAAGCGCTAGCGTCAGAGCGGCCTGCGCCGACTCGGCTGCAGCCTCACCCTGCGCTCCGTAGGCACGCTCCTTCACGGTCTCCAGGTAGTCGTCGCAGAACGACCAGAAGAAGGTCTCGATGGTCTCGAGGGCCGAAGAATAATCGTAAGCATCCAGATGTTTGGTTGCCGCCTGCACCACTGACGCTAGTTCGCGCAGCATTGCCAGATCGATCGGGTTGGCCAGCGCCTCTGGGTCGGTGACCACCCCGTTGCTCAAGGCGAACTTCGACGCGTTGAGGATCTTTAGCGCTAGGCGTCTGCCTACCTTCATCTGCTTCTCGTCGAAGGGGGAGTCCATGCCGGGCCGGGCCAAAGCCGCGCGCCACCGGACGGCATCGGAGCCGAACCTTTCCAGGATTTCGGTGGGCAGTACCACGTTGCCCTTGGATTTGGACATCTTCTTGCGATCAGGATCCATCACGAAGCCGGAGATCGCGGTTCGGCGCCACGGCAGGCAGCCGCTCTCGTAGTTTGCCCGCACCACCCTGGAGAAAAGCCAGGTGCGGATAATGTCGTGAGACTGAGGCGCCAGATCCATGGGGAAGGTCAACTCGAAAAGCTCGGGATCCCGCTCCCAACCGCAGGCGAGCTGCGGGGTGAGTGAAGACGTGGCCCAAGTGTCCAACACGTCCGGGTCGCCAATGAAGCCGCCGGGGACTCCGCGCTGTTCGGGCGAGTAACCGGGAGGCACATCGTCCGCCGGATCCACCGGAAGCATCTCGACGGGAGCCAGAATCGGTGCCGAGAAGTCACATTCGCCGGCTTCGTCCAGCCGGTACCAAACCGGGATCGGCACGCCAAAGAATCGCTGCCTAGAGACCAGCCAGTCGCCGTTCAGGCCCGAAACCCAGTTTTCGTAGCGGTGCCGCATGTGGCCGGGCACCCACTGGAGTTCGTTACCCAACTCTAGGAGCCGGGATTTGAGAGCCTCGTCCCGACCGCCGTTTCGGATGTACCACTGCCTGGTTGAAACGATCTCTAGCGGCTTATCGCCTTTTTCGAAGAAGCTGGCTTTGCGCTGGGTCGGCGTCGGCTCGCCGTCCAGATCCCCGGATTCCCGAAGCAGCGACACCATCGCCTCCCGGGCCGAGAAAGCCGTCTTGCCGGCCAACTGCTCGTAGGGTTCGGCGTTGGTCAACCACTCGGGGGTGTCGCGAAGCAGGCGTCCGTCCTTCCCGATGACCGTGCGGGTAGGCAACTGTAGTTCCCGCCACCATTGGACGTCGGTGAGGTCGCCGAAGGTACAGCACATGGCGATACCTGCCCCCTTATCCATCTCGGCCGCCGGGTGCGCTAGCACCGGAATCTCGACTCCAAATACGGGGGAGAGGACGGTGGTGCCGAAGAGGTGCGCGTAGCGCTCGTCGTCGGGATGGGCGATCAGCGCGCAAACCGCAGGCAGTAGCTCCGGCCTAGTCGTCTCGATGTAGACAGGCTCGCCGTCTGGCTTGTGGAAGGCCACCCGGTGGTAGGCGCCGGGGTAGTCGCGAGCCTCAAGCTCGGCCTGAGCCACGGCGGTCTGGAAAGTCACATCCCACAGGGTGGGTGCCTCGGACAGATATGCCTCGCCGCGCTCGCAGTTACGCAGAAACGCCAGTTGCGCGGTGCGCTGGGTGTCGTCGGAAATGGTCGTGTAAAGCTGGTTCCAGTCACACGACAGGCCGACGTGCTGCCACAGCTCCTCGAAAGCCTGTTCATCAACCTCAGTC
>PDSD01000069.1 GCA_002748325.1 Arachnia propionica
CTGAACACCTTGAGGTAGTCGATCACCTTGGCGTCTTCGGCGTTCAGGAAGAATTGATGGAAGGCATACGGGCTCATCAGCTCGGCGTCCAGCCAGACCGTGCCGGTCTCGGTCTTGCCGAACTTGGTGCCATCGGCCTTGGTTAGCAGCGGCGTGGCCAGGGCGTGCACCCGCTGCTGCTCGCTACGGCGAATCAGCTCCACCCCGGCGGTGATGTTGCCCCACTGGTCGGAGCCGCCGGTCTGCAGGGTGACGCCGTGCTGGCGGAACAGCTCGCGGTAGTCCAGCGACTGCAACAGCACGTAGCTGAACTCGGAGTAGGAGATGCCCTCCTCTAGCCGCCGGGCCACCACGTCGCGGGCCAGCATCCGGTTGACCGGGAAGTGCTTGCCCACGTCGCGCAGAAATTCCAGCACCGACATGTCGTGAGTCCAGTCGTAGTTGTTGACCATGGTGGCTGCAGCGTCGCCGGAGAAATCGACGAAGCGCTGCACCTGCTGATGGATCCGCGCCACCCACTCGTGCACCACGTCGACCGGGTTCATCACGCGCTCGCCGGATTCCTTCGGGTCGCCGATGAGACCGGTCGAGCCGCCGACGAGCAGGTACGGGCGGTGCCCGGCCTGCTGCAGCCGCCTGGCCAACACCAGCTGCACCAGGTTGCCCATGTGCAAGCTGGGGGCGGTCGGATCGAAGCCCACATAGAATCGCACCGGGCCAGCGTCGAAGTGCTCGGCGAGCGCTTCGGGGTCGGTCGAGTGCGCGATCAGGCCGCGCCAGGTCAGGTCATCAAGCAGTGCGTTCACGCACGAGATTCTAGCCCTACCCAGTCGCGTAGCTCGGCACGCGCCAGGCCAAGTTCCTGCAGTTGCTCGGCCACCCGCTGCGGCGCGGTGCCGCCGCGGCCGCTGCGAGACGCCACCGACCCCGCCACGTTCAGCACGGCTAGCACCCCGTCGTCGAGGTGCGGCGAGATGCGGGGCAGGTCTTCGCTGGTCAGCTCCGAGAGCGTCAGGCCGTGCTGCTCGCAGTAACGCACCGCCTGGCCCGCCACCTCGTGCGCCACCGCGAACGGGACGCGCTCGCGCACCAAATGATCGGCCACGTCGGTGGCCAGCGAGAAGCCCTGGGGCGCGGCCTCGGCCATGCGATCGGTATCAAATTGAAGGGTCGCCACCATCCCGGCTACCGCCGGAACCAGCACCCGTAGCTGGTCGAACCCGTCAAAGACCGGCTCCTTGTCCTCCTGCAGGTCGCGGTTGTAGGCCAGCGGCAGCCCCTTGAGCGTGGCCAGCAGGCCAGCCAGGTTGCCGATCAACCGACCGGCCTTGCCGCGCGCCAACTCGGCGACATCGGGATTCTTCTTCTGCGGCATGATCGACGAGCCGGTCGACCAGGCGTCATCCAGCCGGGCGAAACCGAACTCGGCGGTACACCAGATGATGATGTCCTCACTGAGCCGGGACAGATCGACACCGATCTGGGCCAGAATAAATGCCGCCTCAGCGACCAGATCTCGTGCCGCCGTGCCGTCGATCGAGTTTGGCACCGAGCCAGCGAACCCTAGCCGGTCGGCCACCAACTCCGGATCCAGGCCGAGCGAGGTACCCGCCAGCGCTGCCGAGCCGTAGGGGCTGATTGCCAGCCGGGCGTCCAGGTCGCGAATCCGCTGCAGGTCACGCAGCAGCGGCCAGGCGTGCGCTAACAGTACGTGGCTCAGCAGCACCGGTTGGGCCGACTGCAGGTGGGTACGCCCCGGCATGATCTCGCCAAGGTGCCGCTCGGCCTGCTCGCTCAGCGCGGCCAACACGGCGTCCACGTCCAGCAGCAGGCCCCGCAGCTCTTGCCGCAGATACATCCGGATCAGGGTGGCGATCTGATCGTTGCGGCTGCGTCCGGCCCTAAGCCGTCCGCCCAGCTGCTCGCCGACGATGTCCTTAAGCCCCCGCTCCAGCGCACCGTGCACGTCCTCGTCGGTCGGCTCGGGCTGGAACTCGCCCGCCTCGACCAGGCGCGCCAACTCCGCCAGCCCGGCGTCCATCTGCTCGGCCTCGTCGGCGGTAAGCAGCCCGGCGGCTTGCAGCGCTGCCGCGTGCGCCCGGGAGCCAGCCAAATCGAGCAGCGCCAGCCGCCAGTCGAACTGGGTGGACTTGCTCAGCTCGAACATCGCGTCGGCCGGGCCGCCGTCGAAGCGGCCGCCCCACAGGGTTCCTGTCATGTCTTCATCCTTGTTTCATCATCTGCGACAGCCGACTCACGGTGGCCTCGGCGGCCGCGGCGTCGCTGGCGATCACCAACACCGTATCGTCACCGGCGATGG
>PDSD01000070.1 GCA_002748325.1 Arachnia propionica
GCCCATAACTCGCCGGGCATTCGCGAGTTGTCCAGCGCTTACGTGGCAGGTGGGTTAATCACCGATGCGGTATTCGTTGCGGCGAAACTGCGGCGACAGGGCCTCGACGTGGGCTTTGCCTGGCTCCCGATGGCCGAGGAAACGCGGGACTTCACCACAATCATGTTGGACTTGTTGCACGCCCTAGGGGATAACGCCGCCGGGGTGGAGCTGTCGGTTCGGCCGTCGCGGTTGGAATTGCGCGATGATTTCGGTCGGGCGAAGCGAGACCTAGCTCGGCTGTGTGAGGCTGCCGAAGCTGTCGGTGCCTTCGTGACGTTGGAATCGGAGCGCCCCGAGGATCACGAAAAAGGCTTGGCTTTGTACCGGGCGATGGCCGCCGATTGTCTGGCGATCACCCTGCCGGTAAACCTGCGCCGCAGCGAGCAAGACTGCCAAGAACTCGCCACGGCAGGGGCCCGAGTTCGGCTGTGCATCGGCTCGTACCCGCTCAGCAGCGAGCTCGGCTGGCAACGCGAAACAGACAAGGCGAAGGCGCTAGTGCGGTGCATTCGAGTTGCCCTGGAAGTTGGCGGCTATCCGATGGTGGCGACGCACGATCCGCAGGTCATTGAGATCACGCAAGAGTTGGCGCACCGGCTGGGCCGAACCGACTATGAGTTCCAGTTGCTCTACGGGGTGCGCCCGCTGGAACAGCGTCGCCTGGTCGACATCGGATTGAAGTGCCGAACCTATGTGCCGTTCGGGCCCGGCTGGTACGAGTACTTTTCCCGCCGGGTGGCCGCCCGGCCCCGCATTCTCGGCAGCTATCTGCGAGCCCTATTGGACAAGCGATGAGCCTGCGCATCGAAATCTTGATTGTGCTGGGGTTGTCGCTTGGCAAGAGCGCGATCTATTCGGGGCTGTCGTTGTGGCGCAAGCTGACCAACCCGGCGCCGCTGTCGCAGCAGACCACCACGATGAACAGTTCTGTGGTGGTGGAGCGGCCCTGGCTTGATTTCGCCTATCAGGTGGCTGGGCTGATCCTGCCGCTGGTGCCGGTGTTTCTGGCGCTGTACCTGTTGTCGATATATCGACGGCCGGAAGGAGGCGCGTTTGGTGCCATGGGCTTCGATCTGCGCCAGCCGGGCAAGGACCTGCTGATCGGAGTTGGCTCCTTCGCCGTCATCGGCATCGCCGGGCTGGGCCTGTATCTCGGCGCACGGCAGCTGGGGCTGAACACCAACATCGTCGCAGCGAATCTGGCGGCCCACTGGTGGACCATCCCGGTGCTAGTGCTGAGCGCGGTTAAGAGCGGCGTGCTTGAGGAAGTCGTCATGGTGGGCTACCTGTTTACCCGGTGGACCCAATCCGGGGGACGGGCGGTGACGGTGCTGATCGGCAGCGCCCTGATTCGCGGCTCCTACCACCTGTATCAGGGCTTCGGCGGCTTCATCGGCAACGCCATCATGGGGCTGATCTTCGGCGCTTTCTTCCTCAAGACTAAGCGGGTCATGCCGCTGGTGATCGTCCACATTCTGCTCGACGTGGCCTCCTTCGTCGGCTATGCCCTGCTGAAGGATTACCTGCCGTTCCTCTAACCAGTTCGCCAGTGATCTGTTGGGTGGGCGTTCACCCGCCGAACTAACGAGACGCTACCTGGTTGGCTGACCTAGACTGCGCTCATGCGTGTTGGAGTTTTTGGGGCCACCGGCCAGGTGGGCGGCGTGATGCGCCGGTTGCTGGCCGAGCGCTCATTCCCGGTGTCCGAGATCAGATTCTTCGCTTCCTCGCGGTCGGCTGGCAAGCAGCTGCCGTGGGCCGATGGCCAGATAACCGTCGAGGATGCGGCCACGGCCGACTATTCGGGGCTGGACGTGGCGCTGTTTTCTGCCGGTGGGGCTACCTCCAAACAATTGGCCCCGCGGGTTGCCGCCGCCGGCGCCACCGTCATCGACAACTCGTCGGCCTGGCGGCTGGATGAGCGGGTGCCGCTGGTCGTCGCCGAGGTAAACCCCGCAGACGTGGCCGCCGCCGAGATCGGCATCATCGCTAACCCGAACTGCACCACGATGGCCGCGATGCCCGTGTTGCGTCCGCTCCACGATGCCGCCGGGTTGCAGGCGCTGCAGGTCGCCACCTATCAGGCGGTGTCTGGTTCCGGGCTGGCCGGGGTGCGCACCCTAGCCGATCAGGTGGCGGCGATGCCCGAGCCCGAGCGGCTCACCCACGATGGTTCGCTGCTGCGCCCCGACGACCTGGGCTGCTACGTCGCCCCGATCGCCTACAACGTGCTGGCGCTGGCCGGGAACCTGGTCGATGACGGCGAGGG
>PDSD01000055.1 GCA_002748325.1 Arachnia propionica
GTGCAGCACATGTGCGACCAGATCGTCGTGATGCAGCAAGGCCGAATCGTGGAAAGCGGCGCGGTCAGCGAAGTGTTCGCGGCACCGCAGCACGACTACACCAAGGCGCTGCTCGATTCGGTCATCACCTTGTAGCTGGTCGAAATAGTTGCCAGCGCTTAGACCGGGGTATCCTTTGGCGTTGTGAAGGCCTTATTGCTAGAAAACATCCACCCCGAAGCGCAGCGGATGCTCACGGGAGCTGGGTGGGAGGTGGAGGTCCACCCCGGGGCGCTGACCGGTGCTGGACTGGTCGAGGCGCTGGCGGGAGTCGATTACCTCGGGATCCGATCTCGCAGCCTAGTCACCGCCGACGTGATCGCACAGGCACCCAACCTGCGCGGCATCGGGGCCTTCTGCATTGGTACCAATCAGATCGACCTGGCTGCGTGCAGTGACACAGGCGTGGCCGTGTTCAACGCCCCGTATTCCAACACCCGTTCCGTTGTGGAGCTGGCGATCGCCGAGATCATCACCATGGCCAGGCGGCTCAGCGACCGCAACCGTGACATGCATGCCGGCATCTGGGACAAGACCGCCACCGGCAGCCACGAAGTTCGCGGCCGCAGCCTGGGGATCGTCGGCTACGGCAACATTGGTTCACAGCTCTCGGTGATCGCCGAGGCGATGGGGATGCGAGTCTATTACTACGACCTAGTGGAAAAGCTCGCACTGGGAAACGCGCAGCGCTGCGACTCGCTCGAAGAGCTGCTTAGCGTGGCCGAGGTCGTCTCGCTACACGTCGACGGACGGCCGGAAAACGATGGCCTCTTCGGTGAGGCAGAGTTCGCCAACATGCGGCCCCGTTCCCTGTTCATCAACCTATGCCGCGGCAACGTCGCCGACCTGGATGCGCTACACGAGGCGCTGCTGAGTGGGCATATCGCGGGCGCGGCGCTGGATGTCTTTCCGACTGAGCCCACCGCCAAAGGAGAGAGTTTTGAGTGCAAGCTGCGGGGCGTGCCGAACGTCATCCTGACCCCACACATCGGCGGTTCCACCCAGGAGGCGCAGCACGACATTGGGCGGTTCGTGGCGGGCAAGTTCCTGGACTATGACCGCGTCGGCATCACTTCGATGAGCGTCAACCTGCCGCAGGTCGCCGCACAACCGGCGGTTGGCAACCGGATTACGCATCTGCACTACAACGTCCCCGGTGTGCTGGCCCGGTTGAACTCGGCGCTGGCGCACCACAATTTCAACATTCGCTCGCAGCAACTCGCGACCCGGGATTCGTTGGGCTATGTGGTCACCGACGTAGTCGGTGGCCACGCCGATGGCTTGATCGCGGAACTCTCGGCGTTGGCCGAAACGGTACGAGTGCGTGCGCTCTAGGCGCGTGGTTGCAGCTTCGCCAGCACCAAGTCGTGCAAGTGGCCGTTGGTGGCAAGTACCCCAGGGCCGACGGGGCCAGGCTGGCCAGCTAGGTTGGTGAACTTGCCGCCTGCCTCCCGGACTATCACGTCCAGCGCGGCCATGTCGTAAAGCTGCAGCTCTGGTTCGGCGGCGATGTCGACGGTGCCCTCAGCTAGCAGCATGTAGCTCCAGAAGTCCCCATAGGCCCTGGTGCGCCAGCAGCTGCGCATCAGATCAACGAAGCCCTGCCCGTGCGCGCTCTCCACCCATTCAGAAATCTCGGCGTACGACAGCGACGCCTCGGCAAGATCACTAACTTGGCTCACCCGGATCTCGGCGGGGCTGAGGATTGACCTGCCGGTGAATGCGCCACCGCCCGAGCTGGCCCACCAGCGGCGCTGCAGCGCAGGTGCCGAAACCACTGCAGCCGCGATCTCGCCCTCTACCTCCAAGGCGATAAGCGTCGCCCACACGGGCACGCCGCGCAGATAGTTGGCGGTGCCGTCGATGGGGTCGATGATCCAGCGTCGCTGGGCTCCCTCGGATTCGCCGAATTCCTCGCCATGGATCGCGTCCCTGGTGCGGGTGCGCGACAACGTACGGCGAATTGATTCCTCAATCGCGGTGTCGGCTTCGGTGACGTGGGTCTGATCCGGCTTCAATTCCACCCGCAGGTCAGGCGACTTGAAGTGCTTCATGGCGATCGAATCAGCGTCGTCAGCCATCACGTGTGCTAGCCGCAGATCGTCAATTAGGGATTTCGGTTGCATAAGAGAAACCTACCGTTAGCTGAATGCTCGTTCCATCCGTCGAAACGAAATAAGTCGGGATGTGGCCAACTTTTGACTGGCCACCGCCTCGTCTAGGGCGCAATCGATGGCGGTGGAATCGTGGCGGCAGCCGCGTGGACAGTCGTCGGCGATGGCAGCCAAGTCTGGGAAGGCTGCCAGGATCGAGGAGGGGCGGACATGCGAAATGCCGAAGGAGCGCACGCCGGGCGTGTCGATGATCCAACCGCCACCTGGTAGCTCAAGCTGTACCGCCGAGGTAGAGGTGTGGCGGCCCTTGCCGGTGAGTTCGCTGACAGCCGCAGTAGTGCGGCCGGCACCTGGAATCAGGACGTTGACCAGGGTGGACTTACCTACGCCGGAATGGCCGACGAAGACGGTCACTTCATCGGTTAGCAGTTCTCGCATCGCACCAAGATCGCTGGCAGGTTCGGTTACTACGATCTGCACTCCCAGCGGCTCATAGGCGGCCACCAGCTCTGCCGGGCTAGCCAAATCGGCCTTCGTTAAACACAGGATGGGGCGGATGCCGGCGTCGTATGCCGCCACCAGGATCCGGTCGATCATGCCGACTCGGGGCGGGGGATCGGCAAGCGCCGTGACAATCAACAGCTGGGTGGCGTTAGCGACGATTGGCCGCTCGAAAGTGTCGGCGTCGTCGGCGCTACGTCTAAGCACTGTGCGCCGGGGTTGCACCTCAACTATGCGAGCTAGGGTGCCTTCGGTGCCGGAGGTATCGCCGTCGAGGCGCACGTCATCACCGACAATGACTGCTTTGCGGCCTAGTACCCGGGCCTTGGCGGCGGTCACGATGGTGCCGCTTTCAAGCCGGCAACGATACCGGCCCCGATCAATGGTCAGCACCGAGGCAACCGGGGCAGAGCTATAGTCTGGCCGTTCCTTGGTGCGGGGACGGCTGCGCCGCCTGGGCCGTTCAAAGGCCGCATGGTCGTCATCGGGACGGTAAGCCATCTAGCCGCCCACCAGCGCTCGCCAACGCGACATGAAGTCAGGCATCGTCTTGGAAACGCAGGAAATGTCGTTAACCGCCAGGTCATTGGCTCGAAGCGCCACGATGGCAGCAAAGTGGGCCAGCCGATGGTCGGCATAGGTTTGCAGCGGCTCGGCGGCCTGTGGCTGATCAGTTCCTCTGATCAGCAGGCCATCGGGCTGCTCCTCTGCTTGCGCGCCAATCCGGTTGATCTCGGTTGCCAAGGCGGCGATTCGATCAGTTTCGTGACCGCGGCTGTGGGCGATCCCACGGATACGCGAGGTGCCTGGCGCGAGAGCTGCCAGGGCCGCCACCACCGGGGCCAGTTCGCTGGCGGAATGCAGATCGAAATCGACCGGCCGTAACTGTGCTGGCCCCTGAATGGTCAGGCCGTCTGGTCGAGCCTCGATCTGGCCGCCGAAGTCCTGGGCGAGCGTCACGAAAAAGTTGCCTGGCTGCGCGGAATCCTGCGGCCAATCCGGGATGGTGACGCGGCCGCCCGTTGCCAGAGCAGCAGCGAGAAACACCGAAGCGTTAGTCAAATCGGGCTCGACAGCGAAATCGTTGGCCACGATTCGCTGTGGCGCCACCGACCACGATGTCGCTTCGTCGGCATCTACCTGCACGCCCCAGTTGCGCAGGAACCGCATCGTCATGGTGATGTGCGGCAGTGATGGAATTGCCGGGCCGTTATGGATGATGTCCAAGCCGCCTGGTAGCCGGGCGGCCACAAGCAGCAGCCCCGAAATGAATTGGCTGGAGGCAGATGAATCTAAGGTGACAGTGCTAGCGGCCTCGATCTGCCCGGGTTGTACGGTGAAGGGGATTTTGTTACCGTCGATTCTGGCTCCCAGCTGACGCAATGCCGCCAATAGCCCGGCCATTGGCCGTTCCCGTGCCTGCGGATCGCCGGTGAACCGTGTCGGTTGACCGGCCAGCAGCGCGATGGGGGGCACGAACCGCATCACCGTACCGGCCAGGCCACAATCGACGGTGCCGCCACCAACTAGTTGCGCCGGGGGAGTAACCACCAAGGTACCGTCATCGAGGTGGGCAATGGCCACACCAAACTGGCGCAGCGCCGAAATCATCAACGAGGTATCGCGGGAGCTAAGCGCGCCCCTGATTGTTCCTGGCGTCTCAGCGAGCGAGGCAAGCACTAAGGCCCGGTTGGTCGCAGACTTGGATCCGGGTACTCGGGCGCTGCCAACAACTGGGCCGAGGGCGGTGGGCAGGGAGTAGCTCAAAAAGTGACCCTACTCCGCAGATTTGGTTGCAGCCTGAGCCTGCCTTGTTGCCCGCCGGGACAAGCGAGCCAACCGCTTTGCCTTGCGCTGCGCCCGGGCCTGCTTGGCAGCAGCCGCGCTAGTTTTACCCTGCTCCTGCTTGGACTTCTTCGCGAGCTGGGCGCGTCGCCAGCCCAGGCTGGGCTTGCCTTGTAGATCCTGGGTTGCCAGTAGCGCGGCACCGAGCAGCGCGACGTGTTTCATGGTTTCCGGCTTTGCGGAAAGCTGTCGCACTCCAGTAGCACCCTTTTCAGGAGCGGCCACCACGACGTTATGCGCGCTTGCTGCGGCCAGCATGAAGGCGCCAAGCCTGCGGCCAATGCCGGTGGCGAACATAAATCCGCCGACGACCTGCATCGCGCTGACACCACGCACCCACGTGATCGCCTCCTGCGGAATGTAGGAAGAAAACTCGCTTGGCACCACCCGCTGGGCCAGTGGAATGGCTTTAGCGGTGAAGCGTTCTGCATCCTCGGCATGATCGGAAGCAGCCTTGAAGGTCTTGACACCGTTGTAGACGAAATAGCTTGCGAACAAGCTCCTGGCAGCGAACCGCAATAGACTCATGCGTTCAGCCTAGCGTGCCTGCTGCCGGGCTACCTAGGAATTTCTTGACCAAATCACGTCAGGAATCGCAACCCGGCGAACTGCGGTAGCAATAAGAGTGCCCCCGCGGGTAGCGGGGGCACTGATCAGGCGTTTGGCCGCTTGCCATGGTTGGCTTTGTTCTTGCGGCGGGCCCGACGCTTGCGTCCAGTCTTACCCATGTTTCCTCCTGCAAAGCTTGAGCGAACTAGATTGTGCCAGATGTTGCGGCGGGTGAGAAATGCGCTGATGTGGCAGATTATGAATATGACTGCCGATGAGATCACGCAGTGGCTCGATCAGCTGGTGCAAAACTGGCACACGCTGGCTGACCTGAGCTTTTCTGATTTGTTGCTTTGGCGCCCTGACGAGACCGGCGAACAGTTCACCTGCATCGCGCAAATCCGCCCGGTGACTGGCCCGACCGCGCTTGAAGACGACGTCACCGGCGAGATCATGTGGCAAGAACCAGATAATGCGGCGGTAGTGGCTTATCTCTCGGAAGAAATCTACGAGACCAGCGAGAACGCGCTTAGCGCAGGCATTCCGGTAGACGTGTTGGCAATCCCGATCATGCGCGACGGCAGCTGTATCGCGGTGTTGGAACGCCACACGAACCAGATGGGGGTGCGCGTCATGGGCGAGCTGGAGGAACACTTCACCCAGGTCGCCGACATCTTGATGAACATGTTGCACCACGGCAACTATCCCTTCCCGCCAGCCTCGGACAAGGCGATGGCGCCCCGGGTCGTGGACGGGATGATCCACGTTAACGTCGAAGGGTCAATCGCCTACGCCACGCCAAACGCGGTGACCGCGTTCCGCCGCTTGGGTTACGATCTCGATCTAGCCGGCGAAGACTTGCGACAGGTGATTCAGAAACTTCACGTGAACGTCGAATCGGTAGGCCAGACGGTGCTCAACGATCTCGCCAACGGCAGAACCGCGACCTTCGACCTGGAACGCTCCCGAGCCTCGATACGGTTCCTGCTGTTCCCGTTGCAGATCGGCGGCGAGCCCAAGGGAACCCTGGTGTTGTGCCGCGACACCACTGAGCTTAGACGCCGCGACCGGATGCTGGTCACCAAGGACGCCACGATTCGGGAGATCCACCATCGGGTCAAGAACAATCTGCAGACCGTCGCGGCCTTATTGCGGATGCAATCGCGCAGATTGACCACTCCCGAGGGCAAAGAAGCACTGGCAGATGCGACTAGGCGCGTCGGTTCGATCGCGATGGTTCACGACACGTTGAGCCGCAGCCTGGACGAAGATGTCCTTTTCGACGATGTGGTGGATCGGATTCTGGGCGCGGTGGGTGACATGGCCGCGACTTCTGGAACGGTGCGGGCCAAGCGGGAGGGCAGTTTCGGCCTGGTGAGTTCACGTGCAGCCACCTCGTTGGCGATGATTATCGCCGAGCTGTGCCAAAACGCGGTCGAACATGGCTTGCGTCGAGGGGCTGGCACCATCATCGTGCAGGTGGCTGTTGGGAATGATCACACCACGGTCGCGGTGCTAGATGACGGCGGAAAGCTGCCGCCCGGGTTCAGCCTGACTGGACCTACCTTAGGTCTATCTATCGTGGCCACGTTGACGCGGGATCTTGGCGGAAAGTTCGAGATCATGAATCGTGACGACGCCCCGGCAGGCGTAAAGGCAGTGCTGGAGTTGCCAAAACTGGCCAGCGAGTAGCTCGCTAGCGGTTGCGCAGCCGGGTGCGGGCGGCGCGGCGTTTGATGGCTCGACGCTCGTCCTCGCTCATGCCTCCCCAAACGCCATGATCCTGGCCGGCGTCCAACGCCCATGACAAGCAGCGGTCGCGCACCGTGCAGTCTTGACAGACGCGCTTGGCGTCTTCAATCTGCTGCAGTGCAGGACCTGTGGTGCCGACGGGGAAGAAGAGCTCTGGGTCCTCTTCTAGGCACGCCGCCTGGTGGCGCCAATCCATACGCAATGGTTCCTTAATCTTATGGGTACCGGCAGAAACCGATCTAACGTCTGCTAAGTCTAGACAGCGCATCAGCCTCGCAACAGCAGAATCGACCAGTTTCGTGCAAAACTCTACTGCGAACGGTCAAAACGACCGGTTAGCAACACGCTCGATGAATGTTAGCTGGGTTTATCGAGTCAGACAAGTCTTCCGGCACCAGGACTTGGCGCAGCGGTGAACCAGGACGGCCGCAGATACCCCGCCTGTTCGTAGGCGGCGGCAACCGCAGTACCAATAGAATCCGAGTTGCCTAGTTGGGTGAGTGCGATTATGCAGCCACCGAACCCGCCGCCAGTCATCCGAGCCCCGATGGCACCGTTAGCCCGGGCGGCGGTGACTGCCAAGTCCACGGTGTCGACGGTGATTTCGTAGTCGTCGCGCATGGATGCATGCGAGCTGTTCAGCAGCGGCGCTAGCTCAGTGAGCTGTCCCTGCTCGGCAAGTTGCTTCGCGGTAACAGTTCGCTGGTTCTCCGTAACCACGTGCCGCACCCGGCGTCGCAGCAGATTTGACGGCAACTCAGCCAGGGCTGCCGCCAAGTCGTCGATGTCGCGTAGCGCTGGCACCCCTAACAGCTTTGCCGCCTGTTCGCAGCTGTCACGCCGCTCCCGGTACTCGCCGGTGACGTGGCTGTGTGGCGTGTGGGTGTCCAATACCAACAGCTCCAACTGTTGGCTGGCCAGATCGAGTGGGACCAGTTCGGTTTCGTGGCTGCGACAATCCATGAATAGCCCGTGATCGGCTTGGCACAGGGTGCTGGCTGACTGGTCCAACAACCCGGTGGGGGCACCGACGTAGTCGTTCTCGGCCCGTTGAGCGAGCAACACCCGCTCCATTGGCGCAATATCGAGATCGAACAGATCCGCCATCGCGGCGACTACGGCACATTCGATTGCTGCCGAACTGGACAGCCCAGCCCCCAGCGGCACATCAGAACTTAGCGTTAGGTTTACCCCGCCGACCGGGTAGCCGGCCTCCCGCAGCGCCCAGATGACCCCAGCCAGGTAGGAACTCCAGCCGGGCGTTCCTGGCTCGAGCTGATCGAGGCTTAGCTCGACGGCGTCTGGCAACTGGGCAGAGGTAATGCGAATGGTGGCATCCTGGTTGCGGTTCGCCGCGATTAGGGCACGCTGCGGTAGCGCGAACGGCAGCACGAAGCCGTCGTTGTAATCAGTATGTTCGCCAATCAAATTCACCCGGCCGGGGGCGAACCAGACCCCCTCGGCGCTAGTTTGCGTCTTTTCCTGGTGCAGCGCCAACAGCGCGTCGGTGGCGCTCATTCGAAGGCTCCCGCGAACGCCGCCCGGAGCAGGGCCTCAGCCTGGGCTACGTGCACCTTGTGCGAGCCGACGGATGGGGCTGCAGATTCATCTCGAGCGATCAACGAAAGCGCCAGCGGGGTTTGGAACTGCCTGGCCCATTCTGTGGGCAGGTGCTGCATCACGAAGGGGGCTGCGCCTTGGTTCGCGGGTTCGTCTTGCACAAAGCGAACCGTGGCAGTGGGGTAGCGCTGCAGCACTTGGCCAAGCTCGTCGGTCGGCAGCGGATACAGTCGCTCCAATGCCACGATGGCCACCTCGCCGGTTAGGTTCAACTCCTCACGGGCGGCCACCAATTCCCACCGCAGCTTGCCAGAAACCAGCAGTACCAGCTTCACTTCGGCAGGATTCTCGATGCTGGGATCGTCAAGCACCGGCTGCCAGTGCCCCTCGATGAAGTCCGTCACAGGTGAGGTGGCGGCCTTGGCGCGCAGCATGGATTTCGGTGTGGCGATGATTAGCGGCCGATGGTAATTGACGTAGGAGTGGTGGCGCAGCAGGTGGAAGTAGTTTGCTGCTGTCGATGGCTGGCAGACGCCGACGTTGTCCGCTGCGCTGACCTGCAGGTATCGCTCTAGTCGAGCCGAGCTGTGGTTGGGGCCTTGCCCTTCGTACCCGTGCGGTAACAGCAGCACCACCCCGGAGTTCTGCCCCCACTTGCCAAAGCCGGTGGTGATGAACTCGTCGATAATCGTCTGGGCACCGTTGGAGAAGTCGCCGAACTGAGCTTCCCAGAGCACTAGCGCATCGGGGCGAGCAACGGAATAGCCATACTCGAAACCCATGGCCGCATACTCACTCAGTAGCGAGTCATAAACGTAGAGATCAGCTTGTTCTTCGGCCAGGCTGGCCAGTGGGAACCAAGGGTTGGCCGAATTCCGGTCCACAACCGCAGCAAAGCGCTGCGAGAAGGTGCCGCGGCGAGAGTCCTGTCCCGCTAGCCGCACTGGGCGGCCATCCAGCAGCAGCGTCCCGAGTGCCAGCGTTTCGGCGGTCGCCCAGCTAACTGGGCCGTTGCGCATTTCGGTTGCGCGGCGTTCTAGCTGAGCTAACACCTTCGGATGGGCTACCAGTTCGGCGGGCGGCTGCGTGTGGGCTGCCGCGATGTGCTCAATGGTTTCGCGGCTGATCTGGCTGGCCAGCCCCTCGGATTTCGTCGGATACGACGGCACCCGGGAATAGGAGTCGTCGACGGTCGCCGTTTCCCGCATCTCGGCGAATACGGTCTCTAAGCGCTCGCGGAAACGGTTGATGACTTCCTCGGCGTCGGCGATCGAAATGTCGCCACGACCGATCAACGACTCGGTGTAAATGCGCCTGACTGATCGTTTTTGTTCGATTAGGTGGTACATGCGCGGCTGCGTGAAGCTCGGATCGTCGCCTTCGTTGTGGCCGCGGCGGCGATAGGCGACCAGGTCGATGACGATGTCGCGATGGAACCGCTGCCGGTAAGCCACCGCCAGCCTGGCTGCCCGGATACAGGAGTCGGGGTCGTCGCCGTTTACGTGCAGCACCGGCGCCGAAATGGCCTTGGCCACATCCGTGGGGTACCGCGAAGACCGGCTGCTCGATGGCGCGGTCGTGAAGCCGATCTGGTTGTTGATCACAATGTGGATCGTGCCGCCGGTGTGGTAGCCATCGAGTTGGCTCATCTGCAGTGTTTCGAAGACGACCCCTTGGCCCGAGAATGAGGCATCGCCGTGCAGCAATATCGGCAGCACGCTAGCGGGGCCTTGCTTGAGGATGTCGATCTTAGCCCGGGCAATGCCTTCCAGCACCGGATTGACTGCTTCGAGATGCGACGGGTTTGCCGCAACTGAGGTCTTGACGGTGGCGCCGCTATGCGCGACGAACGTCCCTTCTGAGCCCAGGTGATACTTCACATCCCCGGTGCCTGCTTGGGAGACCAGCGAGCCGTCAAACTCTTGGAAGATCTGGGAGTACTTCTTGCCCACGATGTTGGCTAACACGTTCAGCCGGCCACGGTGGGGCATCCCGATGCATACTTCGGATAGCGAGGCATCTGCGGCCTCTTGACAGACTTCGTCGAGCAACACCAGCAGTGATTCGGCTCCCTCTAGCGAGAAGCGCTTTTGGCCAACAAACTTGGTTTGCAAGAAGGTCTCGAAGACCTCGGCCTCGTTGAGCTTGTCGAGCGCGTGCATGTGCTCTTCGTGGGTTAACGGCGTGTGTGGCACCTCAACCCGGGCCTGGAACCAGGATCGCTGCTCGGGATCGTCGATATGCATGTATTCCACGCCGACCGTGTTGCAGTAGGAGTCTCGTAGGATTTCCAGGATTTCGCGTAGTGGCAGGTATGCCCGAGATTGAGTGCCGAAGACACCGACCGCAAATTCGCGATCAAGATCCCAAATTGTTAGCCCGTGGGTTTCCAGCAGCAGATCGGGGTGTGAGCGCTGCTCATACTCCAACGGATTGGTATTGGCAATGATGTGGCCTAGCGAGCGGTAGGCCATCACCAAGTCGAGCACCCGGGCAGTCTTGGAAACCTGGTTGGCCCGATGTGCGGAGATGTCGGCGGACCAACGCAGCGGCGCGTAGGGGATCCGCAGGGCTTCAAAGATGCGCTCGTAAAAGTTGTCACTACCCAGCAGCAGCTCGTGCATCACCTTTAGGAACTCGCCCGATTCGGCTCCCTGGATCACTCGATGATCGTAGGTCGAGGTGAAAGTGCTCACCTTGGACACCGCAAGCTGGGTGAGGCCAGCCTTCGACATGCCCTGGAACTCGGCGGGGTAGTTGATCGCGCCCACACCCAAGATGAGCCCAATCCCGGTCATTAGCCGGGGGATCGAGTGGGTCGTGCCGATGCCGCCTGGATTGGTTATGGTCGCCGTGGTGTGGGCAAAATCGGTGACCGCCAATTCGCCGTTGCGGGCCCTGGCCACGAGCGTCTCGTATGCCGACCAGAACTCGGCGAAATCCATGTTTTCGCAGCCCTTGATGTTGGGCACCAGCAGCTGCCGGCTCCCATCTGGCTTGGGCAGATCGATCGCGATGCCGAGGTTGATGCTCGCATTTTGAATGCCGGTGGGTTTGCCATTGACGATGTCGTACCCGTTGTTCATGGCGGGGACAGCCTTCAGGGCCTGCACCATCGCGTAGGCGATCAGATGCGTGAAAGAAACTTTGCCGCCGGTGGCAGTCGCGAGGAACCGATTGATCAAGGTTCGCTGGTCGATGACGAGTTTCATGGGAACCGACCGCACCGAGGTTGCGGTCGGGACGCTCAGCGAGGCGTCCATATTCTGGGCGGTGCGTAGCGCTGCACCTCGCAGCTTGGTCAACACCGGGGCCGCGACCGCAGCGGGGCTTTTGGTGTCTGTTGGCAGGTTAACCTGTGGCACCACCGGGGCAGTTGCGGCGTCGGTTGGCGGCGCCGCCGCTGCGGGCTGCGGGGAAGTCGCTGCCGGTTTCGTAGCCGCCGGAACCGGTTTTGCCGCCGCCGGGGGAGTATC
>PDSD01000071.1 GCA_002748325.1 Arachnia propionica
CCCTTGGGGGCAACCATGCACACGTCGACACCTTGCGGGGCCTCGATGTAGCCGAATCGAATGTTGAAGCCGTGGGCGAAGAACAGCGCGTCACCTGGCTGCAGGTGCGGGGCGATCTGTTCGGCATAAAGCCCGCGCTGCACCTGATCGGGTGCCAGGATCATGATTAGGTCGGCCTCTTCGGCGGCCTCCGCGACGCTCATCACGGGCAGCCCTTCGGCCTCGGCCTTAGCTGCTGACTTGCTGCCGGGGCGAAGCCCGATCCGCACGTCCACGCCGGAATCGCGCAGATTCAGCGCGTGGGCATGCCCCTGGGAGCCGTACCCGATGATTGCTACCTGCCGGTCTTGAATAACTGCGAGATCAGCGTCGGTCTCGTAGAACATTTCTGCCATGTTTCTTCCTTAGGTGTTACTTGGACTTATTCTCGCCCATGGTCTTGGCTCCCCGGGACAGCGCTACCTGCCCGGACTGGACAAACTCTTGAATCCCGAACGGGGCAAGCATTTCGATCAGCGCCGCCAGCTTCTCGCTGGATCGTTTTCGCCGGCGGTGACGGTGACGGTCATCCGGGATACATCGGCTCGTTCGGTCGGCCCCACGGCCAGGGAATCAATGTTGAAATCACGTCGGGTGAACAGCGCGGCGATGCGGGTAAGCACGCCGGGGCGGTTCTCGACCAGGACGCTAATCGTGTGCTGGCTCACAGGATCTCCTCTTCCCACTCGGGTGCCAGGTCTTTGGCAATCTGGATGTCGTCGTTGCTCGTGCCCGCCGGAACCATGGGCCACACCATCGCGTCGGTGTGCACGACAAATTCGATGACCACGGGGCGGTCGTTGATGGCTAGGGCTTGCTCGATGGCTTGATCCATCTCCTCCTCGTTCGTGGCACGCAGCCCCACCGCGCCCATCGCTTCGGCGAGCATCGGGAAGTTCGGCACGGTGTCGCTGAGTAGGTTCGTGTTGGAGTAGCGCTCGCCGTAGAACAGCGTCTGCCATTGGCGCACCATGCCAAGCACGTTGTTGTTGATGACCGCGATCTTGATGGGGATGTTGTTCAGCGCGCAGGTGACCAGCTCTTGGTTGGTCATCTGGAAGCAGCCATCGCCGTCAATCCCCCACACCACCTGGTCGGGGTTGCCGACCTTGGCACCCATCGCGGCTGGCACGCAAAAACCCATCGTGCCGGAGCCACCAGAGTTGAGCCACTTGTTCGGTTTTTCATGCGGCAGGAAGTGGGCCGACCACATTTGATGCTGCCCCACCCCGGCGACCCAGATGGTGTCGGCCGGACTGAGTTGGCCGATGCGCTGGATGACTTCCTGCGGCGACAGCCGACCGTCGGGAGCCTCGTCCCAGCGCGGTCCGTACTTGTCCTTCATCGCCGTGACGGTTCGCCGCCAGGCCTCGCAGTCTGGTGCCGGGGTCTTTTCCATGGCCTCAACTAGCAGCTGCAGCGTCTGCTTGGCGTCGCCAACGATCGGCACGTCGACGGCCCGATTCTTGCCGATCTCGGCCGGGTCGATGTCGGCGTGGATGACTTTGGCCTCCGGCGCGAACGAGTCAAGCTTGCCGGTGACCCGGTCGTCGAACCGGGTGCCGATGGCGATGAGTAGATCGGACTTTTGCAGGGCGCCAACTGAGGCTACCGTGCCGTGCATGCCGGGCATGCCGAGGTTCAGCGGATGGCTGTCGGGCAGCACGCCGCGGGCCATGAGCGTCGTGACGACTGGGATGCCGGTTAGCTCCACGAACTCGGCCAGCTCCTTGCTCGCATGTGCACTCATGACGCCGCCGCCGATGTAGAGCACCGGGCGCTTTGCCTTGGCGATCAGTTTCGCCGCCGACCTAATCTGCCTGTTGTGCGGGTTGATGGTGGGCTTGTAGCCCGGTAGGTCTGGCAACTCCACCCACTCGTACCTGGCTTTCGAGGCCAGCGCGTCCTTGGCGATGTCGACCAGCACCGGCCCTGGCCGCCCGGTCGAAGCGATGTGGTAGGCCCTAGCGATGGTTGCCGCAATGTCTTCGGTCTTCTTTACCAGGAAGCTGTGTTTGGTGATCGGCATCACGATGCCGCGAATATCGGCCTCTTGGAAGGCGTCGGTGCCGATAGCGCTGGCATTGACCTGCCCGGTGATCGCGAGGATCGGAGTCGAATCCATGTAGGCGTTACCGAGGGCGGTAACCAGGTTCGTGGCACCTGGCCCGGAGGTGGCGATGCACACCCCGACCTTGCCGGTGGACATGGCATAGCCTTCCGCAGCATGCCCGGCACCCTGTTCGTGACGTACCAGCACGTGGCGAATCTTGGAGTCGTATAGCGGATCGTAGGCGGGCAAGATCGCGCCGCCGGGGATCCCGAACGCGACCTCTACGCCGAGCCGCTCCAGCGATTCGACCAGGATCTGTGCTCCGGTCAACATGTCGCCTTCTCTCATTTGTGCTCCTGCCACTGGTGTACCTCGTTCGACCATGAAAAAACCCTCGGCACCAAGGGCGCTCGAGGGTGGCGTTTCGTTGCAACGAAACGCCTCAGACTACTACTAGCCGTCCAAAATTCATGTCCTAAACTCTGGTTGAGCAGGCCCAT
>PDSD01000073.1 GCA_002748325.1 Arachnia propionica
ACAGATTCCAACTACGATGCAAGCCGCAGTTCTACGCGATCCGGCACAAGGAATGCAGATTGAAGAGCTTCGAACTCCCCGCCCGAAGGAGGGCGAGGTACTGGTCAAGGTTTCCGCGTGCGGGATGTGCCACTCCGATCTTCATGTTCTTGAAGGAGCCATCGCGTTCCCCACACCCTGCGTCCTCGGGCACGAAGTGGCGGGAGAACTAGTCGAATTGGGGCCGCACAATGAACAATTGGATCTCGAGGTTGGCGACCGAGTAGCCGGGGTCTTTCTGATGCCGTGTGGCCGCTGCGAGGCGTGCGCCATGGGGCGAGACGACTTGTGCGCCCCGTTCTTTGACATGAACCGGCTCAAGGGACAACTCTACGATGGGACGACGAGACTGCGAACCCTCGATGGCGAGGACGTTTGGATGTATTCGATGGGCGGCCTGGCTGAATACTGCGTTATCCCTTCGACCTCGATCGCGAAGCTTCCCGAAGACGCAGACCCGGTCGCCGGAGCGATCCTTGGCTGTGCGGCAATGACCGCCTATGGAGCAGTTCGGCGCGGCGCAGACCTACGGCACGGGCAAACGGTAGCGGTAGTGGCCACGGGCGGGGTCGGGTCCAATGTGATTCAAATCGCAAAGGCCTTCGGTGCCAAACAAATCATTGGGGTAGACATCGCCGACGAAAAGCTCGCGGCAGCGATGGAACTCGGAGCTACCCACACAATAAACAGCGCCAAGGAGGATGTGCGCGAGCGCACCCTGGAACTCACAAACGGGCGCGGAGTCGATGTTGCATTCGAGGTTCTGGGCCGCCCCGAGACATGGAACTCGGCGCTGTCCACGTTGGCCGACGGGGGCAAGATGGTTCCGATCGGGCTCGGCGCCGGCGTCCAAACAGCCGAAGTCGAAATCAATCGAACCGTACGTCGTTCTCAATCAATCATCGGATCCTATGGCGCCCATACCAGGCAGGATCTGCCGGAGGTGGTGCGAATGGCATCCCAGGGAATCATCGGCTACCGGCAAATAGTGAGCAAGAAGTTCTCGTTGCGAGATGTCGCAAAGGGCTACCGAGAACTCAAAGCAGGCAAGATCAGAGGACGCGCGGTCGTAGACATGTCTCTCTAACGGTTTTCTGCGCTAGCCAGCTAGTCGGCTAGCGCAGAAAACAACGCCACCCAACACAGCAAACAGGGCAGCCCACTTAAACAGGGCCTACGCCGGACGTTCGCAGCAGCGGATGCCGACCAAGATCGTGATCCCGGAATTCGCGAACTAGCTCAAGGAACCGGAAGCCCAGCACTCCAGCTTCGCACAGGAAGTGGATATGCGCCGCCCGCATGACAAGCTCTACGGCAACACACTATTCCCGCACAAAAAGCGGATTTGCGCTGTCCCTCACGGCACTCTTCCAGGCAACGACCCAACGCCTCACCGGAAGCAGGTTTGCACTACCCTTCGCCGGCAAGCTCCCCGGGCGGCGCACCATTGCCACGCGGGAAACGGATTTGCACTGCCCCGTCATGACAAGTTCCGCAGACAGCGCTCTATGGATTCGCTGGGAGTGGAAGCCTGTTGAAGGGTTTCCTTCTCGTCGCGGTCTTGGCGAACATGCTAGGGACCGGCGGCAGGATCGCCGACCAAATCCTCCTGTCAATCAGCGACTGCTCCGCGTTCACTGCCGCTGGGCGTTTTGCCGCCTACCCTGAGATCACAAGACTGACAAGCTCGAGGTGGGCACCGACTGCCTTGAGCAAAACCCATCACTGCCCTGATAAGCCCCAATTCAGACGCTCCCAAATCCAAGCACCTCAACCACAACCAAACACACTGCTAGCCGCAGTTCGGCACGCCACTGCCGGCCTGCCAGAACTGCTAGGCCGGCAGGGACGAAAGGGGCCGACAGGGACTAAATCGGTTGCAGCCTACTCGTCGCGGGCAAAACTCATCGTCGCTTTGATGAGTCCGGATTCAGTTGGCCAGCGAGTCGTGATTGCCTTGGCGCGTGTGTAGAAACGTAGCCCCTCGGGCCCATGGATGTGGGTGTCACCCATGAGCGAGTCCTTCCAGCCGCCGAAGGAATAGTAGGCAACCGGCGTCGGGATAGGCACGTTAACCCCGACCATGCCCGCCTCGACATCGAGCTGGAATCGCCGAGCAACCCCTCCATCGTTAGTGAAGATCGC
>PDSD01000075.1 GCA_002748325.1 Arachnia propionica
ACTAAGCAAAGTCTTCTTCATCTCGGTTCTCCTAGTCTCCCAGCCACCTTGCTGCGTTGCGCCGCGCAGCCTGGGACTTCGGCTACCTAGGCTAAACCCTCCGGAGTAATACTCCGGAGGGCGTCCACGTAGTGACTTAGGCCGAGCTACTCTTCGGTAGCTTCCGCAGCGTCGGCTTCGGCCGCAGGTGCTTCCTCGGCAGCTGCTTCCACCTCGGCGTCCTCGCTAGCCTTTTCGGCAGCGGGCGCAGCCTGGGGCTTCGCCTTCTTGCCAGTGGCCTTCGCCTTGCTGGCGCGGGACTCCTCCACCGATTCGCTCACCAGCTCGATGATCGCCATGGGAGCGTTGTCGCCCTTGCGTGGGCCGATCTTGGTGATCCGGGTGTAGCCGCCCTCACGCTCTGCGAAACCCGGCGCGATCTCGTCGAACAGTCGCGCCACGACGCCTTGGTCGGTGATCGACTTCATCACCAGCCGACGCGAGTGCAGATCGCCCCGCTTGGCCTTGGTGATGAGCTTCTCAGCCAGCGGCTGAACCCGGCGAGCCTTCGTCTCGGTCGTGGTGATCTTGCCGTGTTCAAACAGTTGAGAGGCCAGATTTCGCAGCATGAGCCGCTGATGGGTGGGAGAACCCCCCAGACGGGGGCCCTTTGTTGGCTTCGGCATAATCTAGTGATCTTCCTTCTCTTCCGAGCAGCGCCCGGGATTTGCTTAGTACTGCTCGGTCTCAGCGAATTGTTCGCCGTCGTCCTCAGGTTGGTTTTCTTCGTCGTAGCGCTCAATCGCCTCCATCGGGTCGAACCCGGGAGCCGAATCACGAAGCGCCAAACCCATGTTGTGCAAGGTGACCTTGACTTCCAGGATCGACTTGGACCCGAAATTGCGAATGTCGAGGAGATCCTCTTCGCTGCGGGCGATCAGCTCGCCGACAGTGTGAATCCCCTCTCGCTTGAGGCAGTTGTAGGAGCGAACCGACAACTCCAACTCTTCCACCGGCAAGCTGAGTGACTCCGCGATCTGCTCATCGACCGGCGACGGACCAATTTCGATGCCTTCGGCTTCGACGTTGAGTTCGCGCGCCAGGCCGAACAGCTCGACCAACGTCCGGCCAGCCGAGGCAACCGCGTCGCGCGGGGCGATGCTGGGCTTGGTCTCGATGTCCAGAATGAGGCGATCGAAGTCGGTGCGCTGGGCAACTCGGGTGGCCTCCACCTTGTAGGTGACCTTCAACACCGGCGAGTAGATCGAATCGACCGGGATGCGGCCGATCTCGGCCTCGGGATCCTTGTTCAGGACGCTGGGCACGTAGCCACGGCCGCGCTCGACCACCAGTTCCATCTCCAACTGGCCAGCGTCATTCAGCGTCGCGATATGCAGCTCCGGATTGTGAATCTCGACGCCAGCGGGCGGCTGAATGTCGGCTGCAGTGACAGCACCGGCGCCGGACTTGCGCAAGTACATGACGACCGGCTCGTCCTCCTCAGAGCTAAGCACCAGGTTCTTGAGGTTGAGGATGATCTCGGTGACATCTTCGACGACACCTTCGATGGTCGAAAACTCGTGTTGGTTGCCTTCGATCTTGATGCTGGTGACCGCCGCCCCCGGAATGGAGGACAGCAAGGTGCGGCGCAGCGAATTGCCGAGGGTGTAGCCAAAGCCGGGCTCGAGCGGCTCAAGCATGAACCGGGAGCGATGCTCCGAGACGACTTCCTCGGTGAGCATTGGGCGTTGTGCAATGAGCATGTAATGGTCCTTCCCGTTCCAACCGTTATTTGATGGAACGAACTGGGTTAGCAGCACCCTGCCTGCTGCAGGGTGCCACCGGGATTACTTGGAGTAGAGCTCGACGATCATCTGTTCTTGAACGTCGATCACGATCTGTTCGCGAACCGGCAGTTGGTGCACCAAGATGCGCATCCGGTTCGGGCGTGCTTCCAGCCAGGCCGGGACTTCGCGTTCCCCGTGGGTTTCGCGGGCCACTACTAGCGGGTGCAGGTTCAGCGACTTTTCGGTCACGTCGATGATGTCGTGCGGCTGCACGCGGTACGACGGGACGTTGACGCGCTGGCCGTTGACCTCGAAGTGGCCGTGCACGACGAGCTGGCGGGCCTGGCGACGAGTCGCAGCGAAGCCAGC
>PDSD01000038.1 GCA_002748325.1 Arachnia propionica
GCTGGCGCTGCGTTTGCTGATGGTCTCGACCTGTTCGGCGACGCCAGCGGGTGTGAATCGCTGCAGTAATTGGCGGCCTCGCAGTACCGCCAGCACCCCGAGGCCGAAACCTACTAGGAACCAGAACAGTCTCTTCACTTCTTGCCACGCCCCCTCAGTGCGCTACGAAGCCCGTAGGTGAACGCCGCCGTCTTTACCAACGGGCCACCCAGTGTTGCCGAGAAAACCTGGGAGAGCTGGGCCGCATTCTCGCTCACCACGGTGGCGTGGCCCGACACTAGGTGCAGATCCTCGGTAACCAAGCTGAGCTTGGCTAGTTCGTCGTTGGTAGCGGTCACCGTGGTCTGCAATTCCTGCAGCACCGGCACCGAGTTGTGGCCTAGGTCGCGAATAGCTAACCGCAACTCGTCCAGCGTTCGGCCGAGCTTGAGCAGCGGGACTGCCAGCAACGCAACCAGGACCACAAAGGCAATTGCGGCTATTAGGCCAGCTATCTCTCCAACAGTCATGTCATTCACTCCAATCAGGCAACGAATCCACTCTATCCGACCTAGGACGAAGATGTTCTGCCCAGGCCATCGCGCACCCGGCGCAACCGCTCGGCCACCCTAGCCTCGGCCCCGTGATCCGTGGGCCGATAGTACTCGGCCGAAGCAACTTCGGCTGGCAGGTACTCCTGGGCCACCAGCGCTTCGGGATAGTCGTGCGGGTAGCGGTAGCCGACGCCGTGGCCATAAGACTTCGCCCCCGCATAGTGCGAATCGCGCAGGTGCAGCGGCACCGGTCCGGTCTTGCCAGCGCGTACGTCACTAAAAGCCGCCTCCGTTGCCAAGTAGGCCGCGTTTGACTTCGGTGCACTAGCAACCGCGACGGTGGCGTGGCCGAGCACGATTCGGGCCTCTGGCATACCGATTAGCTGCACCGCTTGTGCTGCCGCGACGCAGGTGCTTAGCACCCCGCTGGCGGCCATACCGACGTCCTCCGAGGCGGCGATCATGAGGCGGCGAGCCACGAACCTCGGATCCTCCCCGGCATCCAGCATGCGAGCCAGCCAGTGCAGGGCCGCGTCCACATCACTGCCACGAAGTGACTTGATGAAGGCGCTGGCAATGTCGTAATGCTGATCGCCCCGGTCATACCGGCTTAGCGCGCGGTCGACTGCCTTGGCCAACAGCTCATCGTCGATCTCGCTGACATCTTGGGCGCTCGCGCCCGCTGCCGCCTGCTCCAGGTAGGTCAACGCCCGGCGGGCGTCTCCCCCGGCCAGGCGAACCAGTTGCGCCTGCGCCTGCGGGGTGAGTGTGAATTTCCCAGCGAGCCCGCGCTCATCGGCCAGCGCCCGAGCGACCAGCTTGGCAATGTCGGCATCGGTGAGCGGCTGCAGCCGCAGCAGCAGCGAGCGCGACAACAATGGCGAAATGACCGAAAACGACGGATTCTCGGTGGTGGCCGCCACCAACGTGACCAGTTGATTCTCGACTGCGGGCAGCAGCGCGTCTTGCTGGGTCTTAGAGAACCGGTGCACCTCGTCGATGAACAAAACTGTGGCCCGGCCGGCAGCGAGTTCCCGCTTGCTACGTTCCAGCTCGGCGCGCACTTCCTTTACTCCGGCGCTGACCGCGGACAGTTCCACAAAGCGGGCGCCGGACTGGCGGGAGACGATGCTGGCGATCGTGGTTTTACCAACACCTGGCGGGCCCCACAAAAACACGCTCATCGGCTGGCCCGCTACCAGCCGACGTAGCGGCGAACCCGCACCAAGCAGTTGCTGCTGGCCCACTAACTCGTCGATGGTTCGTGGCCGCATCCGCACTGCCAGCGGTGCTGCCAGGCCCTCGGCGCCGGCCAATGAGCCGGTGCGGCCAGAAGCGTTGCCGAACAGGTCGATATCCATGCGTTCCCGATTTCCTGAGATTGAAAGACCAGCCTACGATGACTAACGATGCCTGCAAACCCTGGAAACTTTTCTCGCCGGCGTCGGGTCGCGTTGATCCTCTCCCTAGGCCTGCTCACGGGCCTGGGACCGTTCACGATTGACCTCTATCTCCCGGCGTTTCCGTCGCTGACGAAAGAACTGACGCTAGCCCCGGGACAGGTGCAGCTCACTCTCGCTGCAACCATCGGTGGCTTTGCCGTTGGGCAGTTGCTGGTGGGGCCGATGAGTGATCGGCTCGGGCGGCGGTGGCCGCTGGTGGCAATGAGCGCGTTGCACGTCGGGGCAACCATGGCCGTCGCGCTGGCGCCCAACTTGGCGGTGCTAGCCGCAGTACGGCTAATCCAAGGTTTCGCGGCAGCCGGTGGTGCGGTGGTAGCGCTGGCGATGGCCCGCGACATGTTCAACGGCGCGGCGCTGCTGCGGATGCTGTCGCGGCTGGCGCTCATCTCGGGGCTGGCGCCAATCCTGGCGCCCCTGATCGGATCCTGGCTAGTTACCTTCACCGACTGGCGGGGGGTGTTCTGGTGGCTCGCCGCTTACTCACTGCTGGTGTTGCTGTTGGCCGCGCTGGTGCTCGCCGAGACCCATGCCCCGGCGGATCGAATCGCCGGCAGCTGGCGCAACCTGGCAGCCAGCTATCGCCAGGTGTTCGCAGATCGCACCTTCGTGGGAGCCCTACTAGTGCTGATGTTCTCCTTCGCCGGGCTATTCGCCTACGTTTCTAGCGTGTCCACCGTCTTCCAGGGCGGGTATGGGCTTAGCCCACAGGCCTTTGGCGGCGTGTTCGCTACTGCGTCGGTCGGCGTCTTTTTGGGCGTCCAAGTAGGCAGCCGCGTTGGTGCCCGATTCGGCTCGCCGGTGTTACTAATAGTTGGCACCGCTGGGCTGGTGCTGGCCGCGGCCTGGCTCTTGGTCACCGAATTGGCCGTTGATGCACCAGTTGCACTAGTCCCACCGATCTTTTGCTACACCTTCAGCTACGGCGCGGTTGCCCCGAACAGCAACGTGACAGCCCTGGCGAGGCACCAATCTCACGCGGGGACGGCCGCAAGCATCCTCGGTGCAGGCACGATGACGGCCGGGGCCATCGCGGCGCTGTTGGTCGGCTCGTTGCCGCTGCACGACGCTACCGCCATGGCGGGCACCATGCTCGGCAGCGGGCTGTTAGCTTCGGCTAGTCTGTGGCTGGTATTGCGTCCGCGCCAGCTACGGTTACCCACCGATTAACTCCTATCTGGCAGGCTTGAGTTCATGTTGGCTCGTTTTGAATGGACCCCCGTCACTACGCTGCTCGCGTTGGTCATCGCTTCGACGATCCTCGGCGCGGTTGCGCCGCAGCTGTTGGCCTCGCTGGCGTTAAGCCTGCCGGGCCTGTCGACAGGCGCGTTGTGGCAGCCGTTCACCTGGCCACTGGCAAACCCGCTAAGCATCTGGCTGGCAATCGATCTGCTGATGCTGTGGTTGTTCGGCAACGATCTGCTTCGTTCCATCGGCAGCGCCCGCCTCGTGCAACTGCTGGTGGGACTGTGGTTCGCGCTTACCGCTGCTTTCGTGTTGGTGCAGCTGGTATTCCCCACCGGGGAATTGCTGTTTGGGGTGGCCAAGCTGATCACGCCGATCCTGCTGCTGTGGATCGCAGAGAACCCGCTGCGCCGGATGATGTTCGGTATTCCGGCATGGGGTTTCGGCGCGTTCATCTTGGGATTCCAGACGCTATCGCTGATCTCGCAGCGGGCTTTTGCCTCACTGCTGGCCTTGCTGCTGGCGCTGGCCTTTAGCGCCGTGATCGCTCGCCGACTGGGAATGCTGACGGACTATGCCTGGCTGCCGGGCAAACCTAGCCCGGCCTCCCACCGGAAAACGCGAAAGACCGCCCGAGAACAGCGCGGCAAGCAGCACGACGAGGCCAGGCTGGACGCGCTACTGGGCAAGATCAGTTCCGAGGGCCTGCATTCCCTGTCACAGCGCGAGCGCGACGAACTGAAGAAGCTCAGTATTCGTCGCCGCAGTAACCGGTAGGCCGCGGGCTAGTTATCCTTCGCCGACTCCGGCTTGGCGTCTACCCCGGCCTCCTTGCGCTGCTGCGCACTGATCGGGGCGGGTGCCTGGGTCAGCGGATCGTAGCCGCCGCCGGACTTGGGGAACGCGATTACGTCGCGGATCGAGTCGGCGCCAGCCAGCAGCGCCACGATCCGGTCCCAGCCGAACGCGATGCCGCCGTGGGGCGGGGCGCCGTAGCTGAAGGCGTTGAGCAGGAAGCCGAACTTCTCCTGCGCCTGCTCCTCGTCTATCCCCATCACCTCGAACACGCGCTGCTGCACGTCGCGACGATGGATACGGATCGAGCCGCCGCCGATCTCGTTGCCGTTACACACTATGTCGTAGGCGTAGGCCAGCACCGAGCCAGGGTCGGCGACGAGGCTATCGAGATACTCGGGTTTAGGTGAGGTGAAGGCGTGGTGGGCCGCAGTCCACTCGCCGCCGCCGACCGCCACGTCGCCCTCTGCCCGGGCCTCCGCCGCGGGCTTGAACAGCGGCGCGTCCACGACCCAGACGAAGCTCCAGGGCTGATCCTTGGTGAGCTCCAGCCTCGAGGCGATCTCGTTGCGCACCGCGCCGAGGAGTTGCAGCGAGGTGCTGCGGGCGCCGGCAGCGAAGAAGATGCAGTCCCCAGGCTGCGCGCCGGTGGCGGCAGCCAGGCCGTCGCATTCAGTCTGCGACAGGTTCTTGGCGACCGGGCCGCCGAGTTCACCCTGGGCGTCGATGGTGACGTAGGCGAGGCCACGGGCACCGCGCTGCTTGGCCCATTCCTGCCACGCGTCGAAGGTGCGGCGGGGCTGATCGGCGCCACCAGGCATCACGATCGCGCCAACGAACGGATTCTGGAACACCCTAAACGAGGTGTCGGCGAAGTATTCGGTCAGATCGGTTAGTTCGAGGCCGAAGCGAAGGTCTGGCTTGTCGGTGCCGTACTTGGCCATGGCATCGGCGTAAGTGATCCGTGGGAACGGGGTCGACAACTCGTAGCCAGCGACCGCCCAAACCTCGGCGACGATGGCCTCGCCGAGCGCGATGACATCTTCCTGGTCGACGAAGCTCATCTCGATGTCGAGCTGGGTGAACTCGGGTTGCCGGTCGGCCCGGAAGTCCTCGTCGCGGTAGCAACGGGCGATCTGGTAGTAGCGCTCCATTCCGGCCACCATGAGCAGTTGCTTAAACAGCTGCGGCGACTGCGGCAGGGCGTACCAGGAACCGGGGGCCAGTCGGGCCGGCACCAGGAAGTCACGTGCGCCCTCGGGAGTGGATCGGGTCAGCGTCGGGGTCTCAATCTCGACGAAGTCGTGCTCGGCCAGCACCTTCCGGGCAGCCTGGTTGACCTTGGAGCGAAGCCGCAGCGCCGCAGCTTGGGCCGGGCGGCGCAGGTCAAGGTAGCGATGACGCAGCCTGGCCTCCTCGCCCACCGAGACCCGCTCGTCAATCTGGAAGGGCAGCGGTGCGCAGGTGTTCAGCACCTCCAGCTCTTGCACCGCCACTTCGATCTCGCCGGTGGCCAAGTCTGGGTTCTCGTTGCCTTCGGGGCGCTGCTCCACGATGCCGGTTACCCGCAGGCAGTATTCGTTGCGCAGATCGTGCGCGCCGGTGGCTTCCAGCAGCTCGTCCCGGATTACCACCTGTACCCGCCCGGAGGCGTCTCGCAGGTCGATGAAGGCTACGCCGCCGTGGTCTCGGCGCTTGGCCACCCAACCGGCCAAGACGACCTCGTCGCCAATGTTGCTACTGTTCAACGCCCCGGCGTCATGCGTGCGGATCAACTGCTGTTCCTTTCGTCGCGGCTGCGTAGACGGCGCAGCCCAGACTTAATGCTAGGACATTGCAGCGAAGGACACATATCGGTGGGCCTCGGCGGGCTCCCAGTTGGCCGGATCGGCCGGGGTTTGCTGCCGGCTGGCAAGATCCTTCACGGAATCGTCGTAGCCGGCGCCGAACCACACGTACGGGATGCCGCGCTTTTCGGCGTAGGTGATCTGCTTGCCGAACTTCGCCGCCTTGGGCGCGACTTCGGCTGCGATGCCGCGGCGGCGTAAGCTGGCCGCCACCTCGTTAGCGCTCCCCCGATGCGGCTCATCATCGACTGCGACCAGCACGACACTGGGGACACTGCGCGACGCGGTGATCTTGCCAGCATTGATCAGCGGGGCAAGCAGCCTAGTTACGCCGATGGAATAACCGACGCCCGGGAAGCTGACCTTGCCATCGCTGGCCAACGAGTCGTAGCGCCCGCCGGAGGCAACCGAACCTAGCGCCTCGGCGCCAGTGAGGAAGGTCTCGTAGACGGTGCCGGTGTAGTAATCGAGGCCCCGGGCGATGCTCAAGTCGACGACAGCTCGCCCGGTTGCTCCCTGGGACACTGCAGCCATCAGGTCGGCCAACTCGGCCACGCCCTGGTCGAGCAGTTCGTGGCTTACTCCTAGCGCCTTAACTTCGGCGACAAAACTCAGATCGCTGCTGTTGATGGTGGCCAACCGCAGGCAGGCCGTGATTTGGGCATCGCTCAGCCCGAGGTCGCGTCGCAGCAATTCCGCGACAGCCTCGGCGCCAATCTTGCCCAACTTGTCGATTCGTTGCAGCACTGCTGCCGGGTCAGCGATCTCCAGCCCGGCATAGAACCCTTCGGCCAATTTGCGATTGTTCAGGTGCAGCTTGACCGGCGGTATCCCAATCTCGCTTTCGAGCGCTGCGAAAACGTCCAGCGCCACCAGCGCGATCTCGGCGTCATGGTGCGCGGCCAGCGTGTTTTGCCCGATAACGTCGATGTCGGCCTGCGTGAACTCCCGGTAGCGGCCTTCCTGCGGGCGTTCGCCGCGCCAGACCTTTTGGATCTGGTAGCGCCGGAAGGGGAAGCTGAGGTGCCCGGAGCGCTCCAACACGTAGCGCGCGAACGGCACAGTTAGGTCGTAATGCAGGCCGAGCTCGGCTTTGGCGTCCGGCTCGGCGTGCAGCCGTCGTATTACGTAAATCTCTTTGTCTATTTCGCCTTTGCGGGATAGTTGCGACAGCGGTTCGACCGCCCGGGTCTCGATAGGGGCGAAGCCGTGCAGCTCGAAATGTTGCGCGAGGAGCTGCAACACCCGTGCTTCAACTAACCTGCCTTGCGGCAAGAACTCCGGGAAGCCAGAAATCGGATTTGGACGCGACATGACCTGCACTTTAGCGTGCCTGGCCACCGCAGCGTCTCAGTGAGGCCGCGAACACGATACATTGGATGCCATGACCAGCTTGACCAACGAATTTGGCCGCGTCGAAGAAGATGGCACCGTCTATGTGATCGCAGGTGACACCGAACGTGCGGTCGGCCAGGTGCCCGATGCGAGTCCCGAGGAAGCACTTGCCTTTTTCGTGCGGCGCTACGACGCGTTAGAGACCGAGGTGATGCTGCTTGAATCGCGGGTGCGCGCCGAAGCAATGTCGCCGCAGGAAGCTGGCAAAGCCATCGAACACGCCAAGGAAAACATCGCGCAGGCAAATGCAGTCGGCGATCTGGCGACCCTGACCAAGCGGCTCGAGGCGCTGGCGCAGTTGCTGCCGGAGCAGATCGAGAAACGCAAGCAGGCCAAGGCTGAGCAGGTCGCGCAGACCATCGCGGCGAAAGAAGCAATGGTGGCTGAGGCAGAGCAGCTAGCGGCCGGGGACGATTGGCGTCACGGCGCTGACCGGTTCCGGCAATTGCTCGAAGAGTGGAAGGCGTTGCCCCGGACAGATCGGGCAAGCGACAACGAACTGTGGCATCGGTTCTCCTCCGCGCGCACTACCTACACACGCCAGCGCAAGGCTTACTACACGCAGCTGGGTACTCGCCGTGACGAGGCGAAACGGCTGAAGGAAGCAATCATCGCCGAGGCTGAGCCGTTGGCGGACTCCACAGATTGGGGCGCGACCTCGGCCGCGTTTAGGGACTTGATGGCAAGGTGGAAGGCCGCCGGTAGCGCCCGCCGGGCAGACGACGAGGCGCTATGGCAGCGATTCCGCGCCATCCAGGACAAGTTCTTTGACGCCCGAACTGCGGTAAATAACGCAACCAATGCCGAACACGATGCCAACTTGGCGGCCAAGAATGAGTTGCTGGCCAAGGTACAGGCTGACCTGACAGGAGTCACCGACGTAAGTCAGGCTAAGGAGATCCATCGGCGATTCCTCGACGAATTCAACCAGCTCGGCTATGTGCCCCGCGACGCCATGCACGACCTTGACCGCCGCGTTCGCGCCGTCAATGAACAGGTGGCCGAGCTTGAGCAGGCCGAATGGCGACGCACGGATCCCGAGGCCCGCAAGCGCGCCCAGGACACGGTTGCCCTCTTCGAGGCTCAGGTGGCCAAGCTAGAGCAGGATCTGACTGCCGCAGAGGCCGCCGGGGATGACCGCAAGGTTAAGGACGCGCGCAAATCGCTGGAGACCTACAATTCCTGGCTGGAGCAGGCCCGGCTGACGCTGCAGGAGTTCACCAGCTAGCTGCCGGTCCTAAAGACGTCGTAGACGCCGGGCACCCGGCGGACGTGGCTGATGACGTGCTGCAGGTGGGTTAGATCTGGGGTCTCGAACGTGATGTGGCCGATGAATCGGCGGCTGTCGCGGGTAGTCACCGAGGCGGCAATAATCTGCACATGCTGATCGGAAAAGGCTGCGCTAATGTCCGACAGCATCCGGGCCCGGTCGATTCCCTCAATCTGCAGCGTCACCTGGAATGACCCGCTGGGAGCGTTCGCCCAGCTGACCGGCACGATCCGATCCGGCTGCGACAACAACGACTTTGAGTTGCCGCAGTCGCTGTGGTGCACCGAGACCCCGTCGCCGCGGGTGACGAAGCCGATGATTGGATCGCCGGGAAGCGGGTCACAGCAACGAGCCAGTTTGGCTGCGATCGAGGGATCGTTGTCTACCAGGATCGGCACCTCAGCGTCCGCCGGGAGCGGCTTGCGATGCTCCTTGACGACGAGATCCTCGGTTACGGTATCGCTGGTCTCATCATCGCCGCCGTGTAGCTCGATCAGCGACTGCAAGACGGTGCTAGCGCTGATGGTTCCCTCGCCTAGGGCGAGGTACAGGTTGCTGACGCTCTTTTGGCGATGGGCATGCGCCACCGCGGTGAGGTTTTCCAGGTTTAGTAGCCGCTGCATCGGCAGGCCCGTGCGGCGCAGTTGTTTTGCCAGCAGATCTTTGCCGAGATCGATGGTCTCGTCTCGGCGTTCCCGGGAAAAGTATTGCCGAATTTTTTGGCGCGCCCGGCTCGAGGCAACGAATTCCAGCCAATCCCGGCTCGGCCCGGCCTTTTCACTTTTCGAGGTAAGCACCTCGACCTTGTCGCCTTGGGTCAGCTTGGTCGATAGCGACACCAGCCGCCCATTTACCCGGGCACCGATGCAGCGGTACCCAACCTCGGTGTGCACGCTGAACGCGAAGTCGACCGGCGTCGCGCCCTTTGGCAGCGCCATGACTTCGCCTTTGGGGGTGAACACATAGATTTGGTCGGCGTTGATCTCGAAGAGCACCGAATCGAGGAACTCGCCCGGGTCCTCAGTCTCCTTGCTCATCACCCCGAGTTCATGGAAGGCACGCAGCCCCGCTGCTTCCGCGCTTACCTTGCCGCGCTGCTGTTGCTTGTACTTCCAGTGCGCGGCCACCCCGTATTCGGCTTTTCGGTGCATCTCGAAGGTGCGAATCTGGAACTCGACTGGCTCGTTGCGCTCCCCCAGCACCGTGGTATGCAACGACTGGTACATGTTGAACTTCGGGTTGGCGATGTAGTCCTTGAAGCGGCCAGGGATGGGCCGCCAGGCGCCGTGGGCCACCCCCAGCACCGCGTAGCAGTCCTTGACATCGTCGACCAGCACCCGCAGCCCAATCAGGTCGTAGATATCGTTGAAGTCGCGGCCGCGCACCGTCATCTTTTGGTAGATGCTGTAGTAGTGCTTGGGGCGGCCATAAACCGTGGCCTTGATCTTCGCCTTGCTCATTAGCTGCTGGAACTGCTCGATCAGTTCCCGCAAGTACCGTTCCCGGCCCGGCGCCTGTTGGGCGACCATGTCGGCGATCTCCTGGTACACCTTTGGCTCAATTGCCTGGAATGACAGATCCTCTAGCTCCCACTTGATGGTGTTCATGCCGAGGCGATGGGCCAACGGGGCGAAGATATTGAGAGTCTCGGTGGCCTTCTTACGTCGCTTATCCGCAGGCATGAAACCGATGGTGCGCATGTTGTGCAACCGATCAGCAAGCTTGATCACCAGTACCCGGATCTCTTCGCTGGTCGCCATGATCATCTTGCGGATGGTCTCAGCCTTGGCGGTTTCGCCATAGCTCAGCCGATCAAGCTTGGTGACACCGTCGACCATGCGAGCAACCTCGTCGGAGAAATCCTCCCGCAATTGCTCGAGGGTGTAGTCGGTGTCTTCCACGGTGTCGTGTAGCAGGGCAGCCACGATGACCGGCTCAGTCATGCCCAACTCAGCCAAAATTGTGGCAACCGCCAACGGGTGGGTGATATAAGGATCCCCAGATTGGCGGTACTGCCCTTCATGCCAATGCGCGGCGGTCAGGTAAGCCTTTTCGATGATGCCTAGGTCGGCTTTGGGGTGGGTGGCCAGGATGATGCTGAACAGTGGGTCGAGCACCGCCAACCGCTGTTTGGCGGGCGCGATCCGGGCTAGCCGCTGCCGCACCTGAAACCAAGGCTCAGAGGTCTGCTGCTTGAGTTCGCTCGTCTGATCCGCCATTGGATGATTCTAGTGGCTGTCAGACTTGGACGTGAGAATCATCGGGTGATGTGGCCGAAGCTCGCCGGACTACCACCAGCTGATCGCCTTCTTTGATCATGTCCAGGTCGTCGCTAAAGAATCGCAGAATCTGTCCGTCGCGAATCACGCTCAGCACTTGTTCAGTGGCAATGTCGTGCGGGTGCAGCCCGATTTCGGTTGGGTCGGCGAGCCGCTGGCAAATTTCGAGGCCGGTGCCGGTGGTTAGCAAATCCTGGATCACTTCGCTGAGCTGTGGGCCGGTGGCCGACAGCCCCATCAGCCTGCCAACCGTGGCTGCCGACGTAACTACCGAATCGGCACCCGAATGGCGTGCCAGCGATACGTTCTCGTGTTCGCGTACCGAGACGATCACATGAGCTTTCGGGTTTAGCTGCCGCACGGTCAACGTGGCTAGCACCGCGGTGTCGTCGCGATCGAGGCAGATGATCACCTGGTTGGCTCGATGCACCTCGGCCCGGCGCAGCAAATCGCTTCGCGTGGCGTCGCCCTGAAAACCGGCATAGCCGTCGTAGTTCGCATCATCCAGATTTACCCGGCGATCATCAATGATGACGATCTTGTCCGCCGACATGCCCTGGAGTCGCAATGTGTTTGCAGCGGAGCGTCCGGTCGTGCCATACCCGATGATGACGGCGTGATCCTGCATCCTGTTTCTCCATTCAAAGTCCCGCAGCGCACGCGTACCCTGGTTTGCCAGCACCTGCACCGTGGTGCCGACGAGCAGCACCAGGAAGCCAACCCGCATCGGGGTGATTACTATCGCGTTGAGTAGCCGAGCGTGCGGTAGCAACGGTGTGATGTCGCCGTAGCCGGTGGTAGTCATGGTCACGGTCGAGTAATAAAGTGCGTCAATAAAGCTGATGCCGTCGTTGTGGACGTTGTCCACATAGGCATCGCGGTCAAACCACACGAACGCGGTGCTGATCGCCAGCATGAGCGTCGCCAGGGCCAGCCGGATTATTAGCTCCCGGATCGGTTTTGCTCTGCCCTTAGGCAGGCTAACCATCGCTGCTGAGCTCCCATTGGGCTCAACTTGATCTGCTGCCATAGCTACTCGCTTAGAACCGCTTGCACGTCTTGGATTCCGTTGTCGTACAGCCGCTGCCGGCCACCCAAGAACCCCAGTTCTAACAGCAGACTTACTTGCACAAGATCTGCTCGCAGGCGCTTCAGTAGTTCGGCAGCAGCGATCATTGTACCGCCGGTGGCCAATACATCGTCGACGATCAACACCTTTGCTCCTGGCTTGATCGCGTCGGCGTGCACCTGGAGCGCGTCGGTACCGTACTCCAAGTCGAAGGCAATCTCGTGAATCTCCCCCGGTAGCTTGCCCGGCTTGCGGGCAGGGACAAAGCCGGCACCAAGCGCGAGCGCTACCGGCGCGGCGAGAATAAAGCCGCGGGCTTCGATGCCGAGCACTGCATCGATGTCGGCTGGGGCCGCTCGCACGATCTCCTCGATCGCGTTTTGAAACCCGATCGGCGATGCCAGCAGCGGGGTGATGTCCTTGAACGTCACCCCGGGCTTGGGGTAATCCGAGATATCCCGGATCAGCCGCGCCAGCTGTGCCTTGTCTTGCAGCATCAGTGAGCCTTTCGCTCAGCCCGTTTCTGCGCGCGTTGCCGCCGCTTTTCCAGCGCTTGGCGGTGGGCCACCTGCTCCGGATCGCGTTCCTTGATCATGGCCAGGAACGGCGTAGCGATGAAGATCGACGAATAGGCACCAGCGATCATGCCGACGAACAACGCCAACCCCAGGTCGCCCAGCGGGCCGCCGCCCAGAATCGAGCCAGCGATCAGCAGGCCGGAGACCGGCAGCACGCCGATGATGGTGGTATTAATCGATCGAATCAACACCTGGTTGATCGCCAGATTCGCAGCTTGGGAATACGTCTGCGAGCTATGGCTCACGTCCTGGACGTTCTCGCGAACCTTGTCGAAAACTACCACCGTGTCATAGAGCGAATAGCCCAAGATGGTCAGCACGCCGATCAGGGTCGCTGGGGTCACCGTGAACCCGACCAGGGCGTACACGCCGACCGTCACCACGACGTCATGGGCCAACGCCACCAGCGCCGAGACGCTCATCCGCCAGTCCCTAAACCAGGCCCAGATCAGCAGCGAGACCAGCACCAGGAAGACGACCAACGCGATCCCGGCTCGGCTGGAAACTCGTTCCCCCCAAGACGGCCCAATGGCGTTGTATGTCACCTCATCCGGGGTTGTCCCGGCGATCTCGGCGAGTTCAGTCCGCATCAACTGCGTTTCCTCTGGGGTCAGCGCCCGGGTCTGCACCCGGATAGCGCTCTCCCCCAGCGAGAACACCTGTGCCTCAAGCTCGGTGATCTCGATCTTGGAAACCGCTGAGCGTACGTCGTCAACGGTGGCGCTAGTTACTTTGGCTGGAGCCTGAAAATCAGTGCCGCCGCTGAACTCAATGCCCAGCGTCAGCCCACGCAACGTCAGCCCGAGCACCGCGATGGCGACTACGACGGCGGAGATGATGAACCAGGTGCGCCGACGCTCGATGAAATTGTACGAAAGCTTGCCGCTGTAGAGGCGGTAAGTGAGGCCAAGTTTCTTCTTCTCGCTCATCGCGCCTCCTTAGGATTGCGGGCACTCTTGCGGCTGCGGCGGCCCAACAGGGACTCCCGCGAAACACCCATGTGGCTAGCATCGAGGCCAGACAACGCATGGGCTTCGCCATAGAACTTAGTTCGGCTGAGCAGGAGCACCAGCGGATGCGTGAACATGAAGACGACGGCCAGGTCAATGAGAGTGGTCAAGCCGAGCGTGAAGGCGAAGCCCTTGACGCCGCCTTCGGCGAGGATGAATAGCACCGTGGCGCTCAACATGCTCACCACGTCTGCCACCACAATGGTAGAACGCGCCTTGACCCAGCCGGTCTGCAGCGCGGAATGTAGGCTGCGGCCCTCGCGGATCTCGTCTCGGATTCGCTCAAAGTAGATGACAAATGAATCGGCCGTGAGACCGATAGCCACGATGGCACCAGCGATTGCGGGCAGGTTCACGGCGAAGCCAACGGCTTGCCCCAACAACACCATCGCGGCATAGGTCGTGCCAGCGGCTACTAGCAGCGAGCCGACTACGGCGACGCCGAGACCCCGGTAGTAGAGGAAGGCATAGATCACCACGATAATTAGGCCGACCAAACCGGCGATCAGGCCGATCCGCAGCTGTTCGCCGCCCAACGTTGGGGAAATACTCTCGACTTGCGATGGCTCAAAGGTTAGCGGCAGCGAACCAAACCGCAGCACGTTAGCCAGCGCTGCCGCCGATTCAGGGGTGAAATTGCCGCTGATCATGGCAGAGCCACCGGGGATGGGTTCCCTAACGCTGGCCGCCTCGCGGATTTGGCCGTCGAGCACGATCGCAAACATGTTGCGCGGGTTCGGCTTGTTGACGATGTCGGTGGACAGCTCTAGCAACCGATCGGTGCCCTCGTCGTCGAAGGTGAGGGTCACCACGAACGCGGCCTGCTGATCCGGAACCCCGGAGGCGGCTTTGGTAACTCGGTCACCGGTGATGGCGACCGGGCCCAACAGGTATTTGTTCGCTTCGTCGCAGGCCACCATCGCCTGATCTAACCGATCAACGACGGCATCGCCGCACTTGAACTCGTTGAATGCCGTAATGTCGGCTGGCGTCGGTTCGTAGGCCAGCGCCTCTTTGACGCTAAGCAACTTGCCGTCCGAGTCGGCTTCCTGGGGTGCTTCGGGCAAGCCCGGCAGCTTCTCTTCAGGCTGGGTTGTCTGGCCAATTGGGGCAAGGTTGAGTACCTGCCGGAAGGTTAGCTGGGCAGTCGCGCCCACCAGTTGAACCAGATCGTCGCGCTGAATATTGGGTGCGGAAACGATGATCGTGCGATCACCGGAGGTGGCGACCGCGGCTTCGCCAACGCCAAGCCCATCGACGCGCTGCTGCATGATGTCGCGGGCAAGTTCCAGCGATTCCGGGGTTACCGTGGAGTTAGTCGCGGTCAGCGTGATGGTCATGCCACCTTGCAGGTCCAGCCCAAGCTTGGGAGTCCAGACCTGGGTGAGCCCCATGACCGCGTACATCGCGGCCATGATGGCAAGCAAAACCGAAATGACGACGCCAGGTCGCGAACGTCTAGCAGTGGTAGCCATGCACGCTACCCCTTATCCGCCGATTCGTCGGCGGCAGCATTTTCGGCGGAATCGAGTTCTTCGGCTGCGGGCGCTGCCAGCGAGTCGGCAGTGGCCTCGGCAACGTTGTCTTCCGCAGCATCTTCAGCGAACTCAAACTCTTCTTCGGTCTCGCCAACCGCGCGGGCAATCCGATCCTTGAGAATCGTGATCTCGGTGCCGGGGGCGAGCTCAACGATGGCCTGCTTCTCGCCAATATGGGTGATCGTGGCGAAAACGCCCGAGGCCAACAGCACCCGGTCCCCCTCCGCCAATGCAGCCAACTGCTCCTGGTGCTCGCGCATCCGCTTTTGCTGCGGGCGGATAACCATGAAGTACATGAGCGCGCCGAAACCGACGAGCATCAAAATGATGTCTAATCCTGCAGGCATGCTAGCCCTTCTTATCTTGGGAAAAGTGCCAACGCTCAGGATAGCCTGACCGGCGTCACGCGTCGAACAGGCTGGCGGTTGTGGGCACTGTCAGCCCCAAATGTTGCCAGCCCGCAGCCGTTACCACTCGGCCGCGTGGCGTGCGAACCAGTAGCCCCTCCCGGATCAGGAAGGGCTCGGCCACCTCAGATACTGTTTCGGCTTCCTCGCCGACGCTTAGAGCCAACGTCGACAGCCCAACCGGTCCGCCGTCGAAGAGGGTACAAAGCGCCCGCAGCACCGCCCGATCCAACCGGTCGAGCCCCAGCGTATCGACCTCATAAAGATCCAGGGCCGCCATTGCCTGTTCTCGCGCAATCCGTTCATGTCCCTTAACCTGTGCGAAGTCGCGCACTCGCCGCAGCAAGCGATTCGCGATCCGCGGCGTGCCCCGGGAACGGCGAGCGATCTCGGCTAGCGCCTCGGGATCGGCGGCCACTCCCAACTTCGCGGCGGAAGTCACCAGAATCTCGGCGATGGCGGCGTGGTCGTAGTAGTCGAGCTGGGCGGTGAAACCGAATCGGTCGCGCAGCGGCCCCGGCAGTAATCCTGCCCTGGTCGTGGCCCCCACCAGTGTGAAGGCCGGAAGCTCGATGGGAATAGCGGTAGCGCCGGGGCCTTTGCCCACTACGACATCGACTCGGTAGTCCTCCATCGCCAGGTAGAGCATTTCCTCGGCGGGCCTGGCCAGGCGGTGAATCTCGTCTATGAACAAGATTTCGCCCTCGGCGAGACCAGACAGAATCGCCGCCAGGTCCCCGGCATGGGTGATGGCGGGACCAGACGTGATCCTGGTGCCAACGCCAAGTTCAGCTCCCATGATCATGGCAAGGGTGGTTTTGCCTAGTCCGGGCGGGCCGGAGAGCAAGACGTGGTCCGGGGCAGCGCCGCGATGCGCAGCAGCTTCCAGCACCAGCGAAAGCTGTTTGCTGACTCGTGGCTGACCGGTGAACTCGGTTAGCCGCTTGGGGCGCAGTGCCGACTCAAAATCGCGCTCCTCAACCTGTGGGAAGGGATCCACGCTCGCGTCGCTCATGATTTGGCCAATGTTTGCAGGGCCGCCCGCAGCAGGCGCGCAACCGAGATGTCAGGGTCTTCCGCGGCCAGGTGGGCCACCTGATCGCATGCGCCCTTGGCGTCCTTGGCCGACCAGCCGAGCCCCTGCAGGCCATCGGTGACGGCATCCCGCCAGCGGGCGTCGGGCTGCGTGGTAGGTGCCGTGGCGGCTTGGTGCGGAAACTCGATCTTGTCTTTGAGTTCAAGGATCAGCCGCTGTGCGCTCTTCTTGCCGATGCCTGGCACCGCGCAAAGAGTGGCGGTGTCCTCGTTACTGATCGCAGCACCCAGCTCACTAGGTGAGAGCACGCTGACTACCGCTAAGGCGATCTTTGGCCCTACCCCGGAGGCGCCTTGCACCAGCTCGAAAGCGTCTCGTTGGGCAGCCGCCGCGAAGCCGTACAGCGTAAGCGAGTCCTCTCGCACGATCAGACTGGTTTGGATCTGGGCTTGTTCGCCGCTGTGCAGTGCGCTGGAGGTCTGTGGATTGGTCAGTACCCGCAACCCCAGGCCGCCTACCTCAATCACAAAACTCGCTGCGGCAACGCTTAGAATCCTGCCGCTTAGTTGCGCGATCATCGGTGCGCCTGTGCTATCGCCGCATAGCGGTTCGTGGCCGGGCCGCGCCACAGCTGGGTGATCGCCAATGCGAGTGCATCGGCCGCATCCGCCGGCTTCGGGGTTTCGCTAAGGCGCAGCACCGTCCGCACCATCGTCTGCACCTGGGCCTTGTCAGCGCGGCCAGAGCCGCTGATGGCTGCCTTTACTTCGCTTGGCGTGTGATGGCGCACCGGCAAGCCAGCGCGGGCCGCGACTAGGGCCGCGATACCGGCGGCCTGCGCGGTATCCAACACTGAGGTCCGGTTGTGTTGGGCAAAAACCCGCTCGATCGCAACGATGTCCGGCTGATACGTGTTCAGCCAATCCACCAATTCAGCTTCAAGCCGAACCAGCCGCAGGGGTGTGTCTAGATCGGTGGCGGTGCGAATGACACCGACCGCCACCAGTTGTGGCGCTCGTCCCAACTGCCCCTCGACCACGCCGACGCCGCAGCGGGTCAGGCCAGGGTCTACCCCGAGCACCCGCATTCTTAGTCGTCTCGTTCCATGGCCGCGGCAGCTGCCGCAGTAAGGCTCAGGTTGCTATAGACATTCTGGACGTCGTCGGAATCTTCTAGCGCGTCGATGATCTTGAACACCTTCTCCGCGACGTCGGCATCGTCGACCTCCTGGCTGTAGGAAGCCACGAAGGCCACCTCGGCGGAATCGTAATCCAGGCCGGCCGCCTCAATCGCCTGCCGGACCGGCACCAGGTCTGGGGTCTCGCAGCGGGCTTCCCAGGACTCGCCTTCGTCGCTAACCTCCTCTAGCCCGGCGTCTAGTGCGGCCTCCAGCACGTCGTCTTCTTCCAAGGTGCGCTCACCTTGCTGCTTAGACACCACCACAACGCCTTTGCGTTCGAAGATCCGCTGGACGGAGCCGACATCGGCCATCGTGCCGCCGCTGCGTTGCACGGCAACTCGCACATCCGATGCGCTGCGGTTGCGGTTGTCGGTGAGGCATTCGATCAGGATCGCGACCCCAGCCGGCCCGTAGGCCTCATACATGATGGTTTCGTAGTCGGCACCGCCGGATTCGGCGCCAGAGCCGCGCTTGATCGCGCGCTCGATGTTGTCGTTTGGTACCGAGGACTTCTTCGCCTTTTGGATGGCGTCATACAAGGTTGGGTTACCAGCCGGATCGCCGCCGCCGACGCGAGCTGCAACCTCAATATTCTTGATGAGCTTGGCAAATAGCTTCCCACGCTTGGCGTCAATCGCCGCCTTTTTGTGCTTGGTGGTCGCCCATTTCGAGTGGCCTGACATTGGTTACCCTTCGCCTGTTTTCTTCGCTTGTGCTTGGCAGATCATATCTCGCCGTGAGGGTTTCAGTCTCGCCAGACGCGCTGCTTAGCCTGCGCTGGCCCGGGGGCTGACTGTTCCCAGAGCCGCTGCCAGCGCGGCAGGCTTTGCACCACAGGGGTCTCAGCCTGGCCTTGCAGCGTCGCCCACCAAGACAGCTCGCCGCGGCTGCGTAGCTCAGTCAGACTGGAATGCACCTCGTCGAGCATCTCCGCCGCAGACTTGCCGCGCGGATGAATCGCCGCACCGAAGCGCACGCTTACCCGCGGCCTGGTTCGCAATGACAGCCGTTGCAGCTCCCGCAGTTTGAATCCACCCAGCACCACTACCGGCACCACCGGGGCCCCATACACATTGGCGAGCTCGACGGCTGCGGCCGCGTAGCTTTTCGCGTCGTCCCTTGCTTGCAATACTGCGACGCTGCGGCCCGCCTGCAGCGCCCGGTCGTGGCGATGGCTGGTGGTGCGCAGCCGCTTGGGCAACACCAGGCGTAACAGCTGCCAGTCCAGCGACCCGGTTTCAGAAAGCACGAAAATGGCTGGCAAACTCAATCCCTGCAAAGCTGCCGGCCCGTTGGTGTGCAGTTCGACGCGCCAGGCCAGCAGGCTCGCCATATCTGGGGCCGCCGGAATGTCGCTACGGTTCAGTCGCCAGCGCACGATCCGGCCCTCGCGTGGCACGTCGGCTGGGCGGCGGCGCAGCAACCCGAAGCCGCTGCCAGCGAACGCCCAAAGATCACCGAACAGCGTGATCCGCCGCCGGGGCGGCTTCGACTCAGCCCACGGCGCCACGCTGCGGCTCACGGTGTCACCCCGACTGCCCGACCTGGGCTGTGCAGATAGGTGATTTGAGGGCTGCGCCCGACTTTGTCGGCTGCGATCTCCAACGCATCGAGGTAGGTGCTGGCTACCCGATGCCCGAGCTTCTCCGCAACGCCACGATCAGCTGCCACCCAGATCAGCTCGGCGATGGTGGTACTGGCTTGGGCGATCGCGTACCACTGATGAAACACGTGCAGCGGGTGGAATGCCCCATGGTCGCGGTATAGCTTGCGGTACCACGTGTCGTGCATCGCGGTCGCTTCGTGGCTGTCCTTGATCTGCTGCGGCTCGAGCGTTTCGGGCAATACCGTATTCAGGAAGTCGTCGCTGGGTACCCGGGCGCGATTGGCGTCATTCCTGGTGAGCGGATGGAACCCAATGACCACGCAGTCCTTGCGGCCGAAACTACCTGCTTCGTGCGAGGTGACCTGTTCGACCAGCACCTGGTGGGCCGCGCCGATCGGTGAGCCAATCGCGTAGGCGGCATCGATCTCTTGGCCCCAAGCCGAGCTGACTACCACGTCAGCCGTTGGCTGGATCGCGACCGCGTTGGCGGTGCGCCACACCTGCTGTGCCTGGGTCAGCACTGGAGTGGGGTGGCCTGCGGCGACATCGAGCACCGCGTAATCAGCCAGAGTGCTCACCAGCCTGCCCTGCGCCGAGTCGGGCAACAGCGCGGCGAGTTGCCGGATGGTCGCAAAGTTGGCTTGCGAGCCTGCCTGCCAGCGCCATTCGCGACGGCTGAGGAAATTCATGCCATGGGTGAATAATGGTTGGCCAAGTGTCGCCTGCAGGTGGAAGTGGCGTCTGCCAGCCAAGACGAGTTCCTGGACGGCAGCCCGCCGAGCTGCCGTGGCGCCAAGACCGCGGCAGGCGTTTATCGTCTCGTCGTCACAAAGGCCAAGCCAGGAGCAGTCGCTGTACCCGGGGCCGGTCTGCAGCCCGATGGAGACCACCACGTCCGCCGCCGCGACCTGCGCATTAATCCGAACCTCATGGCCTTCGACGCTGCCCACCGACACCAGGTCGGCAGCTGTTACGTCGTGACTTGCGATCAACTCGTCGGGCAGGAACGACATGGCTACCCGGTCGCCCAACACCTGGCCAACTCGGGCCGGCGACCAGCGCGGCCGCAGTCCAGCGGTGGTCACGATGTGCACATCAGCCACACCTGCCCGGGCAGCGGTCTCAAGCACCAGCTCGATCATGTTTCGCCGAGCATCGAAACGAGCCGCTGGCAGCGGTGTCCCTTCGTCCACGACGACCACCGCCAGCTTCGTCTCCGGCTGCAGCAGATTCGCCAGCGGCTCGGATTCCAACGGAGCAGCCAAGGCGTGCTGAATCAACCCGACTGGATCAGTAGAAGCGGTTGCTTCGGCGGGATAGACCACCTGTGTGCCGGGGCTGAAGCGAGTCAACCGCGGATACGCGCCTGCCAAGGTCAGCAGCGGCGGGCTCTTCGGCCCAATCTCCAAGACAAAACCCGGGCGAGTCATGGCGTGGCTTCTTCGTACTCGGCCCAGTCAATGATCGACCAGCCGGACTTGCGTGCTTCCCGCATCAACGCCACATCGGGGTTCACGATGACGGGGTTGCCCACGGCGCTGAGCATGGGAAGGTCTACGTGGCTATCGGCGTAGGCGTACGAGTGGTCGAGTGAGAGGCCATGCTGGGCCGCAAAATGCCGTAGCCAGGCCTTGCGTGACTCCCCCACCATCGGTGGGCCTGCCAGGAACCCGGTGCATACCCCGTTATCGTCGGTGACCAGATCAGCCGCGATGATGTGATCAAACAGTCCCTCGAACGGGCGGGTCAGTGGCCTGATCTCGCCGGTCAACAAGACTGTGGTGTGACCTGCGTCGCGATGCTCGCGGATGCGGCGCAGCGCGCCGGGTGCGGTGCGTTCCAAAATCTTGGTTGCTAGCTCCTCATCGACTAGGCGCTCCAATTCGCGCAAGTTCGCCCCGGCATAGCGACGATAGAACCGACGCAGGAACACGCCTCGATCCTTGCGTTCGGCGCTAATGTAGTTCGGCAGCTGGGCGGCGACCCGCAGCAACTCCACCAACCGTTCGATCGGCCCCAGTTCCCGAAGCTTGCCCCACAGGTAAGCCTCGATGACGTTAGTGCGGGCGATCGTGCCGTTCAGGTCGAATACCGCGATTGCGTTCGCGGGTGCGGTCTCGCTGATGGCTTTGAAGGTGCGGGCGCGCTGACCGCGACGTTTCCGGCTGGCCTCCAGTCGTTTCATGGGATCCGTGATCGCGGGGATATGGACCTCTTGCATGTAGTGCCGCCACTCGAAACTTGCGGTGTCGAAGCTGAACTTTGCGACGTCATCGGGGTGCAGCGACCGATGCAGCGCCAGGGTGCAGTCGTCGACGAAGTGCAGTTCTGAGTGCAGATACTCGCTGTAGAGCGTGAGGTACTTGTTTAGGAAGTTCAGCCTGCGGGTAGTCCGATCCAGGTTGCGGGCGAAGGCCAGGGTGCGTTTGCTGCGGGGCACATAGCTCAACAGCTGGTTGCCGATTCTGGTGGCCTTTTCGGCAAACCAAAGCTTACGTTCAAGCGGCTCAGCGCCGGGGAACTTCCACTCGGGCAAATCGGCAGCAGCTTGGCCATCGGAGTAAGGATGCTGCTGGAAATATCCGCGAACGTGCTCGTAGATCTCGCGGAACGTCAAGGGATTCCGGGCGCCGGAATTAGAGTGATAGAACTCCGGCTGGCCAACCTCGGGCTTGGTAGCCGCGACCGCAATGATCGTATTCACCACCAAATCGCATGGCACGATATCGATGACGGCGTCGGGTGAGGCCGGGAACTCCGGCAGCTGCCCCTTGCCGTAGGCCAGGATGATCGGATCGGCCATCTTGAACCCCTCGATCCAACCGGGGAAGGGATCCTTGAGTGACGATTCCACGATGGCCGGGCGCACCACCGAGACCCGGAAGTCCTTCCCGGCCTCCACGACAACGCGCTCCGCCATCGCCTTGGCGAACGTGTAGGCGTCGGTCCAGCCCAGTGAGCGGGCTCGTTCGGTGCCAGCGACCACCATCTCGTGATCCACCCATTCCTGCCGACGGCGTTCGATATCGGCGGCAGTGGTCAAGAACCCGGCCCGACGGTGCTGCAACTCCGCCTGCTTGCGAAGCAGGGTTAGCTGTTCGGAGCTGCGAGACCGCGCCTCGACATGCTCGCGCATTGCTTGGGCCGCAGCGGCTTCGATTCGGTAGTCCACGTCGTGTTCTTGTTCGGCCTCCGGGATCGGGCCACGGCGTCTGCCGGCGGTGTACGCGGTAGAGACATGGACGTAGTGCGGCACCTTGATCAGGTCGCCGGCCTCGTTTGAACAGGCTTCCCGCAGCCTGGCCAGCAACGCTTTGGTACCGGTCACGTTGGTCGCGAAGGCTTTGTCCAGCGGCGGATCGAAGGAAACGTCGCCGGCGCAGTGGATCAAGATATCGAGGTCGCTAGGCAGCTTGGGCACGCTAGGCAGATCGCCCTCGACCACCTCGACGCGGTCAGCCATTAACTCGGCCACGCCACCGGCTTGGGCTACCAGGTCGGCGAAGATTTTCTTGTTCAGCACGCCCCGCACCCGATCGGTTGCCGACGAAGCGCCTTTGGGACGTACCAGCAGCGCGGTCTTGGCGTCTGGCACGTCGGTCAGGATCTTCCACAGCAACTGCTCGCCGATGAAACCGGTTACGCCGGTAAGCACGATCTTCTTGCCAGCCAGCAGCTCGGTGATCCGGCCTTGCAGCAGCGGCGGTTGATGGACTGGCGCCTGCGCCGTGGCGCGGTCTTGGGTTTGGTTTTCAGGCATTGCTACCTCCAGCGATCTTGAGAGCATCGGTCAGCGTAAAAGAATTGGTATAGAGGGCGGTGCCGATGATTACGCCCTCGATTCGGTCTAGTTCGCGCAGCGCGGCAATATCTGCCAGTGAGGAGACCCCGCCGGAGGCGACGATGGCCGCGCTCGTGGCCTGGCCGACCTGTTGCAGCAGCTGCAGATTCGGGCCGGTTAACGTGCCGTCGGCTTGTACGTCGGTGACGACGAAGCGGCGGCAACCGGCCTCGCTGAGGCGCTGCACGGCTTCGCGCCACGGCCCCGCGGACATAGTCCAGCCACGGCTCGCCAACACTTCGCCGCGTACGTCTAAGCCGATGGCGATCTGTTCGGGGTAGCGCGCCAGCAGCTGCGCGGTCCACAGCGGGTTCTCGATTGCGGCGGTACCGAGGTTGAGCCGGGTAGCCCCGGCGGCCAGCGCCCGCTCGGCGGCGACCTCGTCGCGGATCCCGCCGGAAACCTCAACCGAAATACCTACCGCATCGACCAGGCGTTTGATGACCTCGACGTTGTTGCCGCGGCCAAAGGCGGCGTCTAAGTCGACGACATGCAGCCAGGTTGCCCCTTGCTGTTGCCACTGCAAGGCCAATTCGATCGGATCGCCGAAGTCTTGTTTGGTCTCGGCGACGCCCTGAACGAGCTGCACCGCGCGGCCAGCGATCACATCGACAGCAGGCAATAGCTGAATAGGCTTCACAACCGTTGAGCCTATCGGATCAGCCAAGCGATAGTTGCAGCCAGTTGCGCAGTAGCCTTACCCCTGCGCGGCCGCTCTTCTCGGGGTGGAACTGGGTCGAGCAGATCGGCCCGTGTTCCACTGCAGCCACGAAGCGGCAGGACTCATGGCTGGCATAGTGAGCACCCGCAGCGGCTGTCACCGCGAACGAGTGCACAAAGTAGAACAGCTCGGCCGAAACGCCCTGGAACAGTCGGGAATCGGGCTGGACCTCGATACGGTTCCAGCCCATGTGCGGCAGCCGTCGCGCCTCGAGCTGAGCTACCGTGCCGGGGAACACGCCCAGGCCGGGCGTGACACTGCCATGCTCGGCGCCAGCTGCAAACAGCACCTGGTGCCCGACGCAGATGCCAAGCAGCGGCTTCGCGGCAGCCACCCAAGACAACACCAGGTCAGCCCCGCAACCGCGTTGCAGCCCGGCTATGCAACTGGCAAAGGCCCCTACCCCGGGCACGACCAGTCGGTCGCAGCGCGATAGCTCGGCTGTGGAATCGCTGACTACCACGTCCGCCCCGGCCGCCACTAAGGCTCGGCTGACGGAGTGCAGGTTGCCTGAACCGTAGTCCAGGATGCCGACGCGGCTCAGAGCGATCCTTTGGTACTCGGAATGTCGTCGTGGCGTGGATCCGGCTCGATTGCGGCGCGTAAGGCCCGGGCCAACGCCTTGTACTGTGCCTCGGCGATGTGGTGCGGATCCATCCCAGCGAGCACGCGCAGGTGGATGCAGATGCCGGCGTTGAAGGCCAGCGTTTCCATCACGTGCCTGGTCAACGCACCGCAATAAGCCACACCGGAGCCACCGATCATGGCGGTCACCTGTGATGCTGGCTCGCCTTGGCACACCGCATATGGGCGGCCTGCGACGTCCACGACGCACTGCGCCAACGCTTCGTCTAGCGGGATCATGGCGTCGCCGAAGCGGCGAATGCCGCGCTTGTCGCCCAGCGCTTGCCGCAGGGCTTGGCCGATAACGATGGCCGTGTCCTCAACGGTGTGGTGCGCGTCGATGTGCAGGTCGCCGTTGGCCGTCACTTCCAGATCGATCAGCGAGTGCTTGGCTAGTGCGGTCAGCATGTGGTCGTAGAACCCGACCCCGGTCTCGATTCGGGCGATCCCGGTTCCGTCCAGGTCGAGCGAAACGCTCACCTTGGACTCGCTGGTTTCCCGCCGCAGCGTCGCTTTCCTACTCATGTAGCCCGCCTTTCTGGATTGAGCTCAACCAGCGCCTGTTTCAATAGTTCCATTTCGTCGGCTGTACCAACCGTGGCACGAAGATAGCCTTCCGGGCCAGTCTCGCGGATCAAAATGCCGCGCTCCAGTAGGCCAAGCCAGACGGCATGGCGGTCGCCGAACCGGCCGAACAGCACGAAATTTGCGCCAGAGTCTAAAGCGTGGAATCCCGCCGAGCGTAGCCAGGCGGTGAACTCGCGCAACCGGTCGGATATTTCCTGCACCCGAGCCAGCAACTCGTCGGCGTGCTCGATGGCCACCTGGGCAACCACCTGGGTCTGCAAACTCAGGTGGTACGGCAATCGCACGACGCGACAGACATCGACGATCTGCGGCGATGCCACCAGGTAACCGAGCCGACCGCCGGACATCGCGAAGGCTTTGCTCATCGTGCGACTTACAATCAGGTTGTCGTGGCGTGGCAGCAGCGTAATCGCGCTGGGCTGGTTGGCGAACTCCTGGTAGGCCTCATCGACGACGATCAGCGTGCTGGTGGTTGCGCAGATCTCGTCGATGGTGGTCAGCGGCAGCACGGTGCCGGTGGGGTTGTTGGGGTTTGCCAGCAGCACCACGCTGGGCTGGTGGGCCTCGATAGCGGCCAGTACCGTCTGCGCAGAAACGCTGAAATCGGCCTCCCGGGGCAACTCCACATAATCGGTCAGGGTATTGCGGGCGTACTCGGGATACATCGAATACGTCGGCCCGAAGGTCAACACCGTGCGTGCCGGGCCACCGAAGGCAGTCAACAGCTGCGTCATGATCTCGTTGGACCCGTTCGCTGGCCACACCTGCTCAGGGGTGATGCCGTGGCCTAGGTAGCCAGCCAACGCCGTCCGTAACCCCATGGCCTCCCGGTCTGGGTAGCGGTTTAGGTCGCGCGCGGCCTCGCTTAGCCGCTGCCCCAACTCCTCACACAGCGCTGCACTGGGCGGGTATGGGTTTTCGTTGACGTTAAGTCGAACCGCCACGTCCAGCTGTGGTGCGCCATATGGCTCCATCCCGATCAGGTCTGGGCGCAGCGGCAGCCGATCAAGCTTCATGGCTGTTCCGTACCGCGATTGCAGCTGCGTGGGCGGGCAGGTTCTCTGCTGCCGCGAAGTGCTGGATGCCTTCGGCGATCTGCGCAAGCGCGGCGGCGTCGTAGTCGATGACGTGCACGAAGCGCAGGAAACTGCGCACGGTCAGCCCTGAGGAAAAGCGGGCAGCCCCCGAGGTCGGCAACACATGGGTGGAACCGGCCGAATAGTCCCCCAGACTCACCGGCGAATGCGGCCCGACAAAGATCGCTCCGGCGTTTCGTACCTGCTGGGCCAACTGTGCCGCGTTACGGGTGTGAATCTCCAGGTGTTCAGCGGCGTAGGCGTCGACGACTTCGCGGCCTTGCGCCAGGTCTCGCACCAAGATGGCGGCCGACTGCGGGCCGCTCAGCGCCGTGGCGACCCGTTCCCGGTGCTTGGTGGCAGCCACCTGTTCGGCCAGTTCGTGGTTGACCTGCGTAATCAATCCAGCCGAGTCGGTAACCAAGATGGAGCCAGCCATCGGGTCGTGCTCGGCCTGGGAGATCAGATCGGCGGCCACCAGCTTGGCCTGGGCAGTGTCGTCGGCAAGAATGGCGATCTCGGTGGGGCCAGCCTCGGAATCGATGCCGACCACGCCTCGTAGCGCACGCTTGGCCGCCACCACGTAGATGTTGCCGGGGCCAGTAACCAGCGAGACTGGCTCGCACAAGTCAGACACCCCATACGCAAACATGGCTATCGCCTGGGCGCCGCCAACCGCATACACCTCGTCAATTCCCAACAGGTGGCACAGCGCCAGGATCGACGGATGCGGCCAGCCATCGAATTCGGCTTGCGGCGGCGAAGCCACCGCGATGCTGCCAACCCCCGCGGCCTGGGCCGGTACTGCATTCATGATCACGCTGGAAGCAAGCGGGGCAAGACCTCCTGGCACGTACAGCCCGACCCTCTCCACCGGAATGCTGCGAAGCCCTACGTGAGCGCCGGGCGCCAATTCAACCGGCGGCGAGTCAGGGAGCGACTCCAGTTGTGCCGCGACCAATCGTCGCCGAGCAATGGCCACCTCAAAGGAATCCCGCAGCCGCGGATCTAGCTCGGCAAAGCAACGCTGCAGCAGTTCCGCCGGAACCCGCACGCTGGCTGGCGAGCAGCCATCGAATTGTTGGCTGAATCGTTGCAGGGCGGCCAGCCCCTCGACCCGCACCGCATCACAGATCGGTTTCACCTGCGAAACGGCGCTGGCAACGTCAAACTCGGCGCGTGGCAGCGCCGCGTGATAGTCGCTCAGCCCGGTAAAGTCACAAGTTCTCAACATCGGCTGCCACTTTATCCTCACCCAGCTCGTGCGGCGTCTCCGGCCACACTGCGGAAAACAACATCAGCGGAATCACGGCGGCAAATGGGGCAACCAGCAAGGCTGACCAGGCGCTCAATTGCAGGTCAATGGCGACGGTATCCCCAGGGCTAGCCAAGGCTAGGCGCTCATGAAAATCAGCGGGCGATAACGCCAAGCCCAATTGCCAGCACAGCACACTTAATAGTGTCGCCATTGCCAGCGTCAGGATGAACAGCCACCAGCCGGCGTTGCGGAACCACAACCACGCCAGCACGCCGATGAACAGGCCGCCGACAGCGGTGAGCAAAACGAAGAGCGCATCAGCCGCGAAAACCGATGCCAAGCCATTTTCACTTTGCACCGCAGTGAGCTGCTCGGTGACGACATAGCCGGGCCGGAAGCTCGCGAAGGCCCAAATGACAGCTGAGCTGCCGCCCGCCGCGGCGGTGGCGGCAACTAGCCACAGCAGCCGCCACTGCACCCCAACGCCCAATCGCCAGTTTGCTGACTTCACGAATCGCGACATGGCTATTGCCTTTCCACCCGGACTGCGGCTGCGCCAAGTAACACCTTCAGATCTGCAAACAGCCCCGACTCAGCGTGGACCCGGTACGCATCCCCCAGGTTAAACGCCGTAACGCGATCCTCGCTGCTAACCCGCAGATGGACCTCGCTGCGGCCGGGGTGACCGGTTAAGACGTTCTTCAGGCTGGAGATCACGTTAGGGGTACAGCGGGCGGCCGGCAGCGACAAGATCACCGTAACGTTGTCATCGCCTGGCGCATTGGCGCTGGTTTGGCGAATCTCGCGGGCACGCATCCGCACCCGATCTTCGGTAGCGTCCACATCGCCGATGATGGTTACCAGGGTGTCGGGCTGCAGGAAGTCCGCGACCTGGTCGTAGGTCTGAGTAAAGATCAAGACTTCAATGGAGTTGACCAGGTCTTCCAAGGTCACCACGGCATAGATTTTGCCGCTCTTATTGATCTTGCGTTGCACTGACGTGATCAAACCACACACTGAAGTGCGCCCACGGTAACCATCAGGCATGCTCAACTCGGTGACGCTGTGCTGCCCGTTGGCCTTGATCACGTGCTCCAGCCCGTTCAATGGGTGATCCGAGACGTAAAGTCCGAGCATTTCTCGCTCAAATGCGAGTTTCACCCGCCGCTCCCACTCGGCAACCTCGGGAACCTCGACGCGGAACAGCTGAGTTGACTGGGTGCCACCGTCCATCGCGAACAGATCGTCCTGCCCGTTGGCGGCGTTGCGCTTCACGTCAATCACGCCGTCGACTGCCTCCTCGAACACCGCCATCAAGCCTTGCCTGGTGTGGCCGAGCTCGTCGAAGGCACCCGCCTTGATCAGCGACTCGATTAGCCGCCGATTGCAGATCGGCAACGGCGCCTTGTCCAGGAAGTCGGAAAAGCTCTTAGCCGGGCCAACCTTTTCACGTTCGGCCACCCATGCAGTAACGGCCTTGTCGCCTACATTACGAACCGCGCCCAACCCGAACCGGATATCGTCGCCGACGGCGGTAAAGGCTAGTTCCGAGGAGTTCACGTCGGGCGGCAACACCCGGATCCCCAAGTGCCGACATTCCGCCAAGTAAAGCGCCGACTTATCCTTATCGTCGCGCACTGATTGCAGCAGGGCCGCCATGTACTCGGTCGGATAGTTCGCTTTCAAGTACGCGGTCCAATAGGAGACCACGCCATAGGCGGCAGAGTGCGCCTTGTTGAAGGCGTACTTGGAGAAGGGCAGCAGCACATCCCACAACGTCTTGGTCGCATTCTCGGAGAAGCCACGTTCGGTCATCCCGGCCGAAAAGACCTCGAACTGGGCCTCCAACTCTTTGGTTTTTTTCTTGCCCATGACTCGGCGCAGCACGTCAGCGCCGCCCAGCGAATAGCCAGCCAGCTGCTGCGCGATTGCCATTACTTGCTCCTGGTAAACGATCAGCCCGTAGGTCTCGCTCAGGATTGGATCCAGCGCTTCTGCCAACTCCGGGTGCAGCGGCTGCACCGACTCGCGGCCGGTCTTGCGTCGGGCGTACTTGTTGTGTGAGTCCGCCCCCATCGGGCCTGGGCGGTAGAGCGCACCTACGGCGGAGATGTCTGCGAAGCAGTCGGGCTTCATGGAGCGAAGCAGCTGGCGCATCGCCGCTCCGTCGAGCTGGAAGACGCCCAGCGTGTCGCCGGCGGCAAGCAGTTCGTAGGTCTTGGAGTCGTCCAGCGAAAGCGAATCCAGATCGACGTCTACCCCGCGGTTGCGTTTGATGTTTTGCACCGCGTCATCAACGACGGTGAGGTTTCGCAACCCGAGGAAGTCCATCTTGATCAGCCCGAGGGACTCACAGCTGTGATAGTCGAACTGGGTGATGATGGCGCCATCCGCCTCGCGCTTCATCAGCGGAATAACGTCCATCAGCGTTTCGGCTGACATGATTACCCCGGCGGCATGGACGCCCCACTGCCGCTTCAGCCCCTCGATGCCCCTGGCGGTATCCACCACGGTGCGAACCTCGGCCTCCCGGTCATACAGTTCGCGAAACTCCACGCCTTCGGAGTACCGCTCATGGGATTTATCGAAGATCTCGCTTAGGGTCACTCCCTCGCCTTGCACGTCCGGCGGCACGGCCTTGCTGATCCGCTCCCCCAACGAGTAGTCCATGTCGAGCACCCGGGCGGCGTCCTTCACCGCGGCCTTCGCCTTAATCGTGTTGTACGTGACGATTTGGGCCACCTTGTCGCTGCCGTACTTGTCGCTGACGTACCTGATGACCTCGCCGCGACGACGATCGTCGAAGTCAATGTCGAAGTCGGGCAGCGAGACGCGCTCGGGGTTCAAGAATCGCTCGAACAGCAGGCCATGCTCCAGCGGATCCAGATCAGTGATGCGCATCGCATAAGCACAAATCGAGCCGGCTCCGGAGCCCCGCCCTGGGCCAACTCGGATCCCCTCTTTCTTCGCCCAGTTGATGAAGTCGGCCACGACCAGGAAGTAGCCCGAATACTTCATCGAGGTGATCGTCTTGATCTCGAAATTGGCCCGTTCCCGGATTTCATCGGTGATGCCGCGGGGATAGCGCTCGCGCAGCCCGCGCTCCACCTCCGCGATGAACCAGGACTCTTCGTCGTAGCCATCGGGGCAATCGAACCTCGGCATGTACGCGCCCAGGCTCTCGGTGAAGTCGATCTCCACCCGATCGGCAATCTCCAGCGTGTTGTCGCAAGCCTCGGGTAGCTCAGCAAACAGGCTGCGCATCTCTGCAGCGCTCTTCAGGTAGTAGCCCTGGCCATCGAAGCGAAAGCGATTCTCCTGCGCCTTACGCGAGCCAGACGACACACACAACAGGGTGTCTTGGGCGTCCGCATCATCGGCGTGGACGTAGTGCAGATCATTGGTGGCAACCAACGGCAACGAAAGATCCTTGGCTAGCCGCAGCAGGTCCTTGCGCACCCGGCGCTCGATCTCCAAGCCATGATCCATCAGCTCGATGTAGAAGTTGCCCTGACCGAAGATGTCAACGAACTCACCCGCGGCCTGCCGCGCGTTCTCGTATTGCCCAAGCCGCAAAAAGGTTTGGATCTCGCCGGAGGGACAACCCGAGGTGCCGATCAACCCGTTGCCGTAGGTCTGCAGCAGTTCCCGGTCGGCGCGCGGCTTGTAAAAGAAGCCTTCGAGCGAGCTGCGGGTACTGAGCTTGAACAGATTGTGCATGCCAGCCGTGTTCTGGGCCCACAAGGTCATGTGGGTGTAGGCACCCTTGCTGGCCACATCGTCGCCGGTGCCGTCGCCGAACTGGACCCGTTTGCGTTCGCTGCGGTGGGTCCGCGGCGTGAGATATGCCTCTAGTCCGATCACCGGCTTCACATCGAATTCCTTGCTGGCCGCGTAGAACTCATACGCCCCGAACATGTTGCCGTGATCCGTGATTCCCAGCGCAGGCATCCCTTGGGCTTGCGCGGCAGCAAACAGCTCTTTGATCCGTGCCGCACCGTCCAGCATCGAAAAGTCAGTGTGGCAGTGCAGATGCGCGAAGTTCTCGGCCAACCCAATCTCCTTCTTATCGTTGCACCAGACTAGTCGGTGCTGCTGCCAAACTGTTTCAGCACGCGGCTGCCGCAGACCATACCGGGGTGAGCCCGGCAAAGCTCACTGCTCTTGGGACAAGATCACCTCGGCGAAGCAAGACCGGCTCCCGGTGTGACAAGCCGGCCCCACCTGGTCGATCTCTACCAGTAGCGCGTCGCGGTCGCAGTCGGCACGAACGCTGCGCACGTGCTGCACGTGCCCAGAGGTTTCACCTTTAACCCACAGCTGTTGGCGGCTGCGAGAATAGTAGGTGCCGCGGCGGGTCTGCAGCGTCGCTGCCAGCGCCTCCCGGTTCATCCAGGCCAACATCAGCACCTGGCCAGTCTCGGCGTCCTGCGCGATCGCAGGTAGTAGCCCTGCCTCATTCCACCGCAACTGCTCAACCATCGATGCGTCCATCAAACTAGCTCAGCTTTTCCAAGATCAGTTCCCGAACCTTCGCGGCATCAGCCTGCCCACCCATTGCGCGCATTACCTGCCCAATCAACGCACCGGCGGCCTGCTGCTTGCCGCCACGGATCTTGTCCGCCACCTCCGGGTTCGCCTCGATGGCGGCGTCCACGGCTGCTGACAACGCCGCCACATCGGAGACCACGACCAAGCCCTTGGCGGCTACGATGTCCGCCGGTTCGCCCTCACCGGCCAGTACCGCATCGAATACCTGACGGGCGATGCGATCAGTGATCTTGCCGTCGTCTATCAGCTGTTGCACCTCGGCCACTTGCGCGGGCGTGATCGCCAGCTCGCTCAGCTCGATGTCTTGTTCGTTCGCCCGGCGGGCCAGTTCGCTGACCCACCACTTGCGGGCGGCCTGCGGGGCGGCTCCTGCCGCCACCGTCGCGTCGATCAGATCAAGGGCGCCAGCGGCCACGACGTTGGCAAGTTCAGCGTCGCTCAAGTTCCAATCCTGCTGCAGTCGACGCCGGCGCAAGGCCGGCGGTTCCGGCAGCGTGGCCCGCAGCCGCTCCACCCATTCTGCGCTTGGGGCGATGGGCACTAAGTCCGGCTCGGCGAAGTAGCGGTAATCCTCGGCTTCCTCCTTGCTGCGGCCTGGGCTGGTGGTGCCGTCGGCCTCGTTGAAGTGCCGGGTTTCTTGTTTCACTCGCTGGCCAGCATCCAATAGCGCCGCCTGGCGGCGCATCTCGTAGCGCACGGCCCGCTCCAGGGTGCGCAGCGAGTTCACGTTCTTGGTTTCGGTGCGGGTGCCGAGCTCGCTGGCACCAATCGGCATCAGCGAGACGTTGACGTCGCAGCGCAGCGAGCCTTGTTCCATCCGCACATCCGAGACTTCCAGTGAGCGCAGCAGATCGCGCAGATAGGCGACGTAGGCCCGGGCTACCGCTGGGGCGTTGGCACCGGTGCCGCGAATCGGCTTGGTCACGATCTCGATCAGCGGCACCCCAGCGCGGTTGTAGTCCAGCAGCGAGTACTGGGCGCCGTGGATCCGGCCGCTGCCGCCAACGTGCAGCGACTTGCCGGTGTCCTCCTCCATGTGCGCGCGCTCGATCTCGACCGTGACGCTCTCGCCTGCCACGTCGAGTTCCACCTGGCCGTCGAAGGCGATCGGCTCGTCATACTGCGAGGTCTGAAAGTTCTTCGGCATGTCGGGATAGAAGTAGTTTTTGCGGGCCATCCGCGACCAGGGCGCGATTTCACAGCCCAGCGCCAGGCCGATTCGCATGGCCGATTCCACCGCCTGCTTATTGATTACCGGCAGTGACCCTGGCAGCCCGAGGCACACCGGGCAAGTCTGGGTGTTCGGTTCGGCCCCGAAGTCGGTGGCGCAGCCACAAAACATCTTGGAAGCAGTCGACAGCTCGACGTGCACCTCAAGCCCCAGGACGGGCTCGTAGCGCTCTAGCAGCTCGGCAAAGTCAATCAAGTCGGTCATGCTTGGCTCTCCAACGCCGCCCCAATGCGATAAACCAGGTGATCCGCCAGCGGCGGTGCGATCACCTGGAAGCCAACCGGTAGCCCGGCCTCGTCGGTGCCAACCGGGAACGAACCGGAGGCGTTGCCCGCCAGGTTCGACGGGATCGTGCACAGGTCGGCTCGGTACATGGCCATCGGGTCACTCATCCGCTCCCCCAACTTAAACGCGACGGTCGGGGTGGTCGGCGATACCAGCACGTCAACCTGGGCGAAGGCTGCCTCGAAGTCCCGAATCACTAGGGTGCGTACCCGCTGGGCTGAGCCGTAGTACGCGTCGTAGTAGCCAGCCGACAGCGCGTAGGTGCCGATGATGATGCGGCGCTTGGCCTCCCGGCCAAACCCTTCCTCCCGAGTCAGGTTCATGACCTCCTCGGCGCTGTTGCTGCCGTCGTCGCCTGCCCGCAGGCCGTAGCGCATTCCGTCGAAGCGCGCCAGGTTGCTCGACAGTTCCGAGGGCTGGATCAAGTAGTAGGCAGGCAGCGCGTAGTCGAAAGCCGGGCAAGAAACCTCGACGATCTCGGCCCCCATCGCCGCCAGTTTGGCAACGGCCTCATTGAAGCGCGCTGTGACGGCAGGCTCGTAGCCATCGCCGGCGAACTGCGTCACCACCCCGATGCGCATCCCAGCGACATCGCCCTGGCTGGCCGCCGCGATGACATCGGGCATCGGCTGGTCGATGCTGGTGGAGTCCATCGGGTCATGACCGGCGATCACGTCGTGCAGCATGGCGGCGTCCAGCGTGGTCCGGGCGCAGGGGCCTGGCTGGTCCAGGCTGGAAGCCATCGCTACGACGCCGTAGCGCGACACCGCGCCGTAAGTGGGCTTCACCCCGACCGTTCCAGTCACCGCGGCGGGCTGGCGGATCGAGCCGCCGGTATCGGAACCGATAGCCAGCGGACAGTACCCGGCGGCCACCGCCGCGGCCGAACCGCCGCCGGAGCCGCCGGGCACCCGCGAAAGATCTACTGGATTGCGGGTCGGCCCGAAGGCAGAGGTCTCGGTGGAAGAGCCCATCGCGAACTCATCCATGTTGGTCTTGCCGAGGATTACCATCCCGGCTTCGCGGATGCGCTGCACCACCGTGGCCTCATAAGGCGGCACCCAGTCGGCTAGCATGCGCGACCCACAGGTCGTCGGCATGTCTCTGGTGCAATGGTTGTCCTTGATCGCGATCGGCACCCCGGCCAGCGGTGCCAGCTGGTCACCGGCCGCGCGGCGGCGATCAATCTCGGCCGCCGTATGCAGCGCGGCGGTTTCAGCAATGTGTAGGAATGCGTTGGTCTCGCCATCGCTAGCGGCGATCCGGTCCAGGTGGGCCTGGGTTAGCTCGACGCTGCTTAGATCCCCGGCGCGCAGCGCCGCTGACTGTTCGGCGGCGCTCAGTTGGGTGAGATCGCTCATGCTTCCTCGCTTAGGATCTGCGGTACCCGGAAGCGTTCTTGCTCGGCGGCCGGAGCGCCCGAGAGGGCCTGCTCGCGGGTTAGCGAGCTGCGTACTTCGTCGTCGCGAAAAACGTTGGTAAGCCCAATCGCGTGTGTGGTCATGGGCACGTCGGGTGTGGCCACCTCGCCGACGGCTTGCACCGATTCCAAGATGACATCCAGCTCAGGCGCCAGTTCCTGGCACTCCTGCTCGCTCAGCCTGATTCTGGCTAACTCGCCCAACCGGGCGACGGCTTGCGGTGTAAGCCCCACGGTTCCTCCTCGGGTGTCCGGGAACCAATACTAGAGTGCCTAGGACACCTCGGCCATCAGGCTCCCGTCATCGCCAGGAAAAACATGCGCGCCAAGAAGAACACGGCCACGCCGATCGCGACCACGACAATCGGGGTCAGAGCCCGCTGCCACTTCTTAACGCGGGTGCTTGGTACCTGGCTGGGCCCCCAGACGCCGCGGCCTGGTTGCGCCCGCAGCGGGCTTGGGCCGTTTAGGTTCAGGTCTGAAAAAAGTCCCACGCCTTGCATTCTAGCCTTGGTACAACCATTCGCTTAGCTGCTCGGCAGCCTTGGCTTGGCGGCGCAGTTGTCTCGTCACTTGCGATGGCTGCCAACCTGCCATTCCACAGGCTGTTCCGACGATTAGTCGCGAGGCATCCGGGCTGCCAATAGCCTGCAAGATGCGCTCGGCTGTGGCCACCATTTCGGCTTCCTGCTGCTCCGGGTTGCCGGTGTCTACCACCCCCAGCACCACCGTCCGGCCGCTGGCCCACCAGGCAGCCAGCTGATCTAACTCGTCAGTGCCTCGTAGCAGTGCTGCATCTACGCTGACTGCCTGCAGCTGGGATTGTTGGGCGAGCTGCAGCCAGCTGCCGCCTGCGCAGCAATGCAGGATCGAATTGGGCGCAAAGCCCGCCAAGCCCGCGCGCAACTGATCAGCTGGGACTCCCGGATGTCGCCGTAGCCCGCTTTGGGTTCTGAGCGTGCCCGCATGTACGGCAACCAACAGCGGCTCGTCTAGCTGGTGGCGCACCGTTGCGGCGGGCAGGCGGTTGGCTAGCTCGTCGGTTAGTTGGGCGATGCCGATGGCCAACGCGTCGGTGACCTCGCGCACTGCTCCGGCGTCGCTAAGCAGCAGCTCGCCATTACGGCTTGCTACCGATCCGGCTAGCGTCCAGGGACCGGCGAATGCCACCTTGAGCGTCTGGTCGAATCCGGTCAGTAGTTCCTCGACGTCGTCTAGGTCACCTCGCCATTGTGCCTGCGCCCGGCGCTGCGCCGACGAGGGATGCGAAGCCAGGCGCCACTGTCCCCGATCCAACTCGAAGCCAAGCTCTGGCAACAGCGCCAGCGCCCGCCCGATGATTTGTGAGCCTGGTCCGCGGGCAGGAAGTTCGGGCAACGGCAACAGCCGCGGGTAGCTCTGCGAGACTACGCCAAGCGCGCCGCGATAATCGGTGCCGGGCAGCGAACCAGCTGCGGTCGTGATTAGCATCAGCTGGCCGCCGAGATGATGCCGGAACAAACCACCCGATCGCCGTCGTAGGCCACCAGGGTTTGGCCTGGCGCGATCCCCAGCGCTGGCTGTGCCAACTCGGCCAGCATCTGCCCATCTTGGTAACGAACCTGTGCGGGCACGGGCGTCGAATGTGCGCGAAACTGGACTAGGCCTTGCCAAGCGGCCGCGACCGGCGATTGTGGCCACGAGATCCGATCGGCGCGAAGCTCGGTTACGGCCAGGTCGTCCTTGCTGCCCACGACGACGTCTCGGGCGACCGGATCCAACCGCAGCACATAGCGTGGTTTGCCGTCCGCGGCAGGCACCCGCAGCGACAGGCCCTTGCGCTGGCCGACCGTGTAGTTGTGAGTGCCGTCATGGGTGCCAAGCTGGGTGCCATCGGCGGTCACTATCCGCCCCGGCGCCTGGCCCAGCTCCTTGGTCAAGAATGCTTGGGTGTTGCCGTCTGGGATGAAACAGATGTCGGTCGAGTCAGGCTTGCTCGCGACGCCCAGCCCGAGGCGTTGCGCTTCGTCGCGAACGTCGGTTTTCTCATCCTCGGCTAGCGGGAACCAGCAGCGCTGCAACTGCTGCTGATTCAGCCTGGCCAGCACATAGGACTGATCCTTTCGCATGTCAGCTGCGCGGTGCAGGGCCACGCCGGGTGGCGTTGGCACCAGCTTTGCGTAGTGGCCTGTGGCCACCTTGTCGTAGCCTTGCTCGACAGCCCGATCGAGCAGCGCGGCGAACTTGATCCGCTCGTTGCAGCGCAGGCACGGATTCGGCGTACGCCCGGCACGATACTCGTCCAGAAAATCAGTGAGGATCTCGCGTTGGAACTGCTGCGAGAAATCCCAGACCGCAAAGCCGATGTTCAGCTGGGCGGCTACTTTGCGAGCATCCTCGACATCGGTCGGCGAAGCACAGCCGCGAGCGACCACGCTATCGGTGCCGGCGTTTTTGTGCAGCGCCAGATGCACCCCCAACACCTCGTGCCCGGCGGCTGCTACCCGAGCGGCGACGACGGCCGAATCGACCCCGCCTGATAGTGCGACGACAACCCGCATCTCGCCTCCTTCGCTGTGAGTTGGGCACCGTCGGGTAAGCCTAGCTTGTCGGTCACCGCGGTGCCGAGTCACAGCCGAGTCTGCCGAGGCAGGCCCAGATCCGGCTGAATCGCTGCCAGCTTTAACCGGAATCGTCGTGAAACATGGCAAAATGTCGCCGTTAACTAAGAAAGAAACCATGGCGAGACAACAAGCGATCAGGCTCGGCGCAGAACTGCTGCCCGGCGGAGCCCGGTTTGCACTCTGGGCTCCCCGCGCGGCCCGAGTGCAGGTCTGTTTTCCAAACGACAACCGCGTCGACCTGACCCCACACAGCGACGGCATCTGGCACGGCTTCGTACCTGGAGTTGCAGCCGGACAGGCCTACGGCTTCCGGGTGGACGGCCCGTGGGACCCGGCGGCCGGGTTGCGGCTTAACCCGGCCAGGCTGCTAGTCGATCCCTATGCTCGCCAGCTGCGTGGCGGCATGGACTACGACGGGCCGTATCTCGACCACGTTGCCGGAGATATCAATCGTTTCAATCCCGCCGACTCTGTCGGCACCGTGCCCTGGAGCGTGGTCGTGGCTGACTCAGATCCGCCCCGGCCACTGGCTCGACCAAAGCAGTTGAGCGACTCGGTCATCTACGAGCTGCACGTTCGCGGCTTCACCATGAATCATCCACGAGTGCCCGAACAACTACGGGGAACCTACTTGGGCTTAGCTCGCGAGGCAGTAATCGAATACCTGCTGGAGCTAGGCATCACCGCTGTCGAGCTGTTGCCGGTTCAGCATTTCGTTTCGGAGCCCTTCCTGGCTCACAAGGGGCTACGCAACTATTGGGGCTACAACACCGCCAGTTTCTTCGCCCCACATGCGGCCTATTCGGCTACCGGTGATCCGGTCAGCGAGTTCAAGACCATGGTTTCAGCGTTCCACGACGCTGGTATCGAGGTCATCCTCGACGTCGTCTACAACCACACCGCGGAAAGCGGCGATGGCGGGCCCACACTGTCCTACCGGGCCATCGATCAGGATCAGTATTACCGCTTCTGGAACGGCGGGCGCAGCTACTGCGATGTCACCGGTTGCGGCAATTCGCTCGACACGTCTCAGCCGCAGGTACAAGCCATGATTATGGATTCACTTCGCTATTGGGCAACTGACATGGGAGTCGACGGATTCCGATTCGATCTGGCAACCACGCTTATCCGGGATCAAGACCACCGGGTCAACCACTCCCACCCGCTGAAACAGCAACTGGAAACCGATCCAATACTGCGAGAAACCAAGCTAATCGTTGAGCCATGGGATCTAGGCTCAGACGGTTACCAAGTCGGCAATTGGGGGCCGCGATGGTCGGAATGGAACGACCGTTTCCGGGACGCTATCCGCGACTTTTGGCTCGCCGGCCCCACCGGGGTACAGCATTTGGCTACCCGGCTTTGCGGTTCCCCAGACCTATTCGGGCCACGAGGTTGTCCGCCGCAAGCCAGCATCAACTACATCACCGCCCACGACGGTTTCACGCTGCGCGATGTGGTGAGCTACAACCACAAACACAATGAGGCCAACGGCGAGGCCAACCACGACGGCAGCAGCCACAATCGCAGCTTTAACCACGGCATTGAAGGACCAACCGACGACCCGGCGATCCGCGCCGTGCGCACTCGGCAGGCTCGCAACCTGCTTGCCACGTTATTGCTGGCTGCAGGGGTGCCCATGATCACCGCAGGCGATGAATTCGGCCGAACCCAGTTGGGCAACAACAACGCCTATTGTCAGGATTCGCCAATCTCCTGGGTGTCTTGGACTGACGATGGCGATTGGAGCGAGAACCGCGAGCGAATCGCAGACCTGCTCGCCCTGCGCGCCAACGAGCCGCTGCTGCGGCAAACGCACTTCCTAAATGACCACAATCCGATCGACCAGGCTACGGGCCGATGCGAACTCACCTGGGTCAACGAACAAGGAACTGCCATGCAAGAGGGCGACTGGTGGGACCAATCGCGCCGCACGCTGGGCCGCTATCTAGTTGACCAGGACCACGCGTTGCTGGTTTGGTTCCACTCTGGGCACGATCCCATCCAGGTTCGACTCCCAGATTTCCCCTGGGCCAACGGCTACCAACTGCGCTGGCACTCCGCAGAGCAGGCGGAGTTCCCCGAGCACAACTTCGCCCCAGGCCAACAGTTGCGGTTGCCTGGGCGCTGCGTAGCGATACTAACCGCGCAGCTCTCGGCTAGTGAATAACCGCAGCTAGGCCCAACTCTGCCGGATCGGCGAGCAGCGGATGCGATGGCACCACCCTGGCCGAGCAACCGATGTGGCCGGGATGAAGCGCGGCTATGGTCACTGCGAAGCGGGTCAGTCCCTCGGCTGAGGCGCCGGCCTCCGCTTGGTAGATCCGAAGATCATGCAGCTGATCGTCATTATCAACATCGCCAACGATCACTTGCACCGCGACATCGTCTGTGGTCAACGCGCCAAGCTGGACGTCGACGCTCACGCGCAACTCGTCGCCGGTGTCGATCTGCCCGGTAACTCCTATGTCCATAGCTGCAACTTCGACTGATCCCCACTCGCGGCGGACGCGAGCCTTCCAGGCGGCCAGTTCCGCCACGGTCTGTTCGTCGGTCAGCTTCGCGGCCGAGATGGCAGCCGGGGTGTACATGGTCACCAGGTAGTCGCGCACCATCCGGGAAGCCAGCACATTTGGTGCCAGATCAGCGATGTTGTTTCGCATCATCTCCAGCCACTGCGTCGGATTGTGATTCGCGTCAACCGTGTAGAAGGCCGGAATGATCTCATTCTCGATCAAGCTGTACAGGTACTCGGCCTCGAGGGCGTCGCGTTCCGCGGAATCTTCGATCTTGTCCACGGAGGGAATCTCCCAGCCAAACGCTGGGTCGTAGAGTTCGTCCCACCAACCGTCGCGGATTGACAGGTTCGCCGCCCCGTTCATTGCGGCCTTCATCCCGGAAGTACCGCAAGCTTCGTAGGGGCGCAACGGATTGTTTACCCACACATCGCAACCGGGGTATAGCCGCTTGGCCAGGCCCATGTCGTAGTCCGGTAGGAAAACCAGCTTGCCGCGCACGTCGGGCTGATCGGCGAACTGGACCATCTCCTGCAACAGTGACTTTCCAATATTGTCCGCCGGATGTGCCTTGCCCGCGATCACGATCTGGATCGGCGTCGTTGGGTGATTAAGCAATGCCTTTAACCGGTCGGGCTGCTTAAGCATCAGCGTCAGCCGCTTATAGGACGCAGCTCGCCTAGCGAACCCGAGGGTCAACACCTGTGGGTTGAGTGCCGTGGCTGCCCAATCACCGGGGAGCCCGCGGGTGCGGCAAGACTCAGCCAATACCTCGCGCGCGGTTTGGATCATGGTGGCCCGCATACGGCGCTTGAGCCCCCACAGCACGTCGTCGCTGACCGATCTGATCGCGGACCAGTCGTAGCCGTCGACCACCGTCTCCGAATCACCGGTGCGAGCAGCTAGCAGTTCCAACAGCTCGGGATGGACCCAGGTGCGATGGTGCACGCCGTTGGTTACCGAGCCGATTGGCACTTCAGTACCGTCGAAGTCTGGCCATAGCGGCTGGAACATCTCCTGCGAGACCTCACCGTGCAGTTGCGACACACCGTTTGCCCGCTGGCCAAGCCGCAGCCCAAGCACCGCCATGTTGTAGCGAGAAGCATCGCCGCCGTCATAGTCTTCGGCACCCCAAGCCAGGATTTGCTCGATACCGATGCGGGAATCGAAGTGGGCGAATTGTCGCTCAACCAGCTGCCGGTCGAACCGGTCGATGCCAGCGGGAACCGGGGTATGGGTGGTGAAGACGGTCGCCGCCCGAGTGAGCTCCACGGCTGCGTCGAGGCTGTGCCCGGCGTCCAAATATTCGCGGATTCGCTCGAAACCCAAGAAGCCAGCGTGACCCTCGTTGCAGTGATACACGTCAGCCGGTGCATGCCCGGTGATTTCGCAGTAGCGACGCAGTGCCCGCACCCCGCCGATGCCCAGCAACACTTCTTGGGCCAACCGGTGGTCGGTGCCGCCGCCGTACAACCGGTCGGTGATGTCGCGGCTGGCTGGATCGTTGTCATCGCGATCTGTGTCGAGCATCAGCAGCGGAATCCGCCCGACCTCAGCGATCCAAATCGACGCGTGGACCTCACGGCCGTAAACGTCGACAGTGATGCTTTGTGGTTCGCCGTCAGCATTCAGCAGCGGCCGTACCGGCAACTCGTTCGAGGCGAGCACCGGGTAGCGTTCCTGCTGCCAGCCAGCGGCATTGAGCGACTGTCGGAAATAGCCGTGTCGATACATCAGCCCGATGCCAATCAGCGGCAGTCCCAAATCCGAAGCCGCTTTCAAATGGTCGCCAGCCAGGATTCCCAAGCCGCCGGAGTACTGTGGCAGCACCTCGGAGACGCCAAACTCAGCCGAGAAGTAAGCAATCGACTTGGGCGCCTGCGGGTTAGTTTTCGCATACGACTGAAACCACAACTCCGAGGTCAGGTAGTTGTCCAGATCTTCAATCTGTAACGCGAGATTTCGCGAAAACACCGCGTCTTTTGCCAGCTGTTCGATCCGCTGCGTGCTTAAACCTGCCAGTAGCTTTACTGGGTCGTGGTGAACCTCTTCCCACAACGTCGGATCAACTGCTCGGAACAGGTCTTGAGTGTCTTGATTCCAGCTCCACCTAAGGTTACGAGCCAGCCGGTCTAGCGAACTTAGCCCTGCTGGGAGCATGGGCTGAACTGTAAAACGTCGGTATGCGTGCACCCGCATAATCTAGTGGGTTAACAACACTATTGACGAATGCGGGCACCAATGAGCGGATCTGGGCGCTAGTGTGAGTGGCGTGAAGCCACGTGTAGCGCCAAGCAGCCTTCAACAGATCCAGCGAAGGACCGGAGGCCTTGGCCGCATTCCGGTTACCGACGTTGCCCCCCGCGTCGAAAACGGCACCTACCCAGTCAAGGCCGTCCCGCACGAGCGGATTTTGATCGCCGCCACCGTCTTCCGGGAGGGCCATGACGCGGTGAACGCGTCGGTTATCCTCACCTCGCCAAGCGGTAAGCAACGCCGGATCGACATGGTCCAAGTTGAGCCCAAAGGTCTGGACAGGTGGCAGGCGCATGTGCGGATGGCCGAGCTCGGCGATTGGAGCTTTCGAGTAGAAGGTTGGTCGGATCCCTGGCTCACCTGGCAACACAACGCGAAGATCAAACTTGTGATTGGCCAAGACGTTGACCTGATGCGTGCCGAGGGGCTCTCACTGTTCGAGAAAGCGGCTGCCAACGCGGAAGCCGAGCACACCAGTTCGGCCGCTCAGCTGCTTAGGGCAGCCGCTGAATCGATGCGCGCTGACACCCCAGCCGAAGAGATCCTGGAGTTGGTCACGGCCCGGCCATTCGAACGGGCAATGGCAAGGTTTGGCCCCCGCGAGCACGTCTCCGCGACCGCCGAATACCCCATCCGGGTAGAGCGACGCCGCAGCCTGTATTCCTCCTGGTATGAGTTCTTTCCTCGCTCGCAGGGCGCTTGGGTTGATGATGAAGGCAATTGGCATTCTGGCACCTTCGATAGCTCGCATGAGCGGCTCGAAGCGGCCGCAGCGATGGGCTTCCATGTGGTCTATCTGCCACCAATCCATCCCATTGGGCAAGCTTTCCGCAAGGGACCCAACAACTCGTTAAACCCGGAGCCTGGCGATCCAGGCTCCCCCTGGGCGATTGGGTCTGCGGCTGGTGGCCATGACGCGATCCACCCTGAACTCGGCGATTTCAAGTCGTTTAAAAAGTTCATCGCCAAAGCCAAGTCGCTTGGACTGGAAGTGGCCATTGATCTTGCGCTGCAAGCTTCCCCCGACCACCCGTGGGTTACTGAGCACCCGCAGTGGTTTTCCACCCGCGCAGACGGCACGATCGCTTATGCGGAGAATCCGCCGAAGAAGTACCAGGACATTTATCCGCTCAACTTCGACAACGATCCCGAAGGCATCTACGCAGAGGTGCTGCGGCTCGTGCGGTTCTGGGCCGACTTGGGCGTCACGGTCTTTAGAGTCGACAATCCCCATACCAAGCCAGTCGAATTCTGGGACTGGCTGCTGGCCAAAGTGCACGAAAGCCGCCCTGATGTGATCTTCCTGGCTGAAGCATTCACCAAACCAGCCATGATGAAAGCGCTTGGCGTGGTTGGCTTCCAGCAGTCCTACACCTACTTCACCTGGCGAGTAACCAAATACGAGCTGAGCGAGTACCTGGTGCAGCTGTCCGGCGAGATGGCTGCTTACTATCGGCCGAACTTCTTTGTTAACACCCCCGACATCAACCCATTCCATCTGCAGTCTGGCAACCCAGCTGCCTTCGCGATCCGGGCCATTCTCGCGGCCACGATGTCGCCGTCGTGGGGGGTGTATTCCGGCTTTGAGCTGTTTGAGCATGTGCCCAACGAACCGGGGCGTGAGGAGTACCTGGACTCGGAGAAGTACCAATATCGGCCTCGTGACTACTACGCCCAGCCGAACCTCAACCTCCTGATCGGCCGACTAAATGAGATTCGGGAGCAACACCCTGCGCTGCAGCAGCTACGAGATGTGCGACTGGTCGAAACCCAGCATGACGATGTGCTCGCCTTCGCCAAGTTCGACGGCGAGGACGTGGTGCTGACGGTCTGCAGCCTGAATGTGGAAAACAGCGTCGAGACCACCGTGTACCTTGATCTGGCGCGCTTCGGCTTCGACCCAACCAGGCCAGTTAAAGCCCTGGACGAACTCTCGGGACAGACCTATAGCTGGTCTGCAGCCAACTTTGTCCGGCTGAGCCCGGGACAACCAGCCCATATCCTCAGCCTCAGCCAATGAGACCCGCTAGCAGCACCACAGCGAAGGAGATGTCATGAAGCACGACCTATTCGGCGGTCTGACCGGTCAAGACCTCGAGGGATTCCATTCTGGCGGCGACACTGAACTGTGGAAACGACTTGGCAGCCATGTGTTGACCATCCCCGACGAGGATGATGGCGAGGTAACCGGGGTACGATTTGCGGTTTGGGCGCCGAACGCGAAGGCCGTGCAGCTATTGGCCGATGTCAATTCATGGCAAGGAACTGACATGCAACTAGTGCCCGGCTCCGGGGTTTGGGCGGTCTTTGTACCCGGCATCGGCGATGGCACCTTGTACAAGTACCGCATCCTTTGCGCTGACGATGTGTGGCGGGAGAAAGTCGACCCGTTGGCGCGGTTCAGCGAGCAAGCACCCGCGAATGCTTCGATCGTTTACACCTCCGCCTACGAATGGTCCGATGACCAGTGGCTGGCTCGTCGAGGCGAGATGACGGCGCACAAGGAACCGATCAGCGTCTACGAAGTGCACCTTGGCGGCTGGCGGCAAGGCAAGTCCTACCTAGATCTGGCCGATGAGTTGGTCTCCTACGTAGCCTGGCAGGGCTTCACCCATGTCGAGTTCATGCCGCTGGCCGAACACCCATTCGCTCCGTCGTGGGGCTACCAGGTCTCCGGCTACTTCTCCCCCACCTCCCGCTTCGGCAAGCCCGACGATCTGCGCTATCTCATTGACCGGCTTCATCAGGCCGGTATCGGCGTAATCATGGACTGGGTTCCCGGCCACTTCCCCAAGGATGACTGGGCGCTCGGCCGGTTTGACGGCACCGCCCTGTATGAGCATGCCGATCCGCGCCAAGGCGAACACAAGGACTGGGGCACCTACATTTTCAACTACTCCCGCAACGAGGTTAAGAGCTTCCTGGTCTCGAATGCCCTGTACTGGTTGCGCGAGTTTCACATCGATGGGCTGCGAGTCGATGCCGTCGCCTCCATGCTCTACCTCGACTATTCGCGCAACGAGGGCGAATGGGTTCCCAACGAATTTGGCGGGCGCGAGAACCTCGCCGCGATTGATTTCCTGCGCTACACGAATCGCCACATGTACGAGCGCGAGCCTGGCGTAATGATGATCGCCGAGGAATCGACAAGCTTCCCCGGCGTCACCAAACCAGTGCATGAAGGCGGGCTCGGATTCGGCTTCAAATGGAACATGGGCTGGATGAACGATTCGCTGCGGTATCTGGCGCTTGACCCGATCTATCGGCAGTACGAGCACCATCTCATGACCTTCGCGATGGTTTATGCCTACTCCGAAAACTTTGTGCTGCCGATCAGCCACGACGAGGTGGTGCACGGCAAGGGGTCGATGCTGAACAAGGTTCCGCAGGACGACTGGCGACGGTTCGCTACCTTGCGCGCCTACTACGCCTTCATGTGGTCTTTCCCCGGCAAGCAGTTGCTGTTCATGGGATCCGAATTCGGCCATCGGCCCGAGTTCAACGAGTCCACCAGCCTGGAATGGTGGGTAGATGCGCTGTGGGGCCACGGCGGTCTGCAGCGTCTGATCCGCGATCTGAACCGCATCTACCGGGCCAATCCGGCGCTTTACCAGCTCGACAGCGAATCCGCTGGATTCACCTGGATCAACGCAGACGATCCGCAACACAACACTTTCAGCTGGGTACGTCACGACGAGGACGGCTCGGCCATCGCCTGCATCACAAACTTTTCGCCAGAGCCGCTGCCCGAGTACGTGATTGGCCTGCCTGCGGCGGGCACTTGGGAGGAGATTCTCAACACCGATGTCGCCACTTACGACGGCTCTGGCCAATACGGCAATCTCGGCGCGGTGCAGGCAGAAGAAAAACCATGGGGACATTTCCCGGCTACTGCCCAGGTTTGCGTGCCACCGCTAGGCGCGGTGTGGCTGCGATGGGAACCGCGTGAGTGAATTCACCGTCTCAATCAAAGCGATCGGTGCTGGCATAGCCAAGCTCTCCTGGGAGGCCCAACGCGTCCCGGCAGCGGTGTTGGAGCGGGCGGTGTCACTGGCAAGCGATGATGCCTTGCTGGCGCAGGGCTACCGGCGGGTGGTGGTCGAAATCCCGGCCGGGGATCGCAACGCCAAGCGGGCGCTGCATCGAGCCGGCTTCCGGCGGGAAGGCACCATGCGGGCGGCATGGGCCACGCCGGCTGGTGACTATGAGGATGTGCTGCTGTATGCCCGGCTAGCCACCGACATGGTTTACGGCCCGGTCGGTTTCTCCGGCGTGTTGAACTCCGTTCTGCCCACCAAGCGAGTCATCGGCCACGCCCTATTTCGCGACGGCTACGGCAACGTCTTGCTGCTGGAGACCACTTATAAGGACGATTGGGAACTGCCCGGTGGGGTAATCGAGCCAGGGGAATCACCCAGAGTGGGTACCTGCCGGGAGATCGCCGAGGAGCTTGGTGGCCTGTCAGTCTCTCTTGGCCAACCGAGCCTGGTTGACTGGTTGCCGCCCTACTTGGGTTGGTCGGACGCTATCGAGTTCCTCTTCGACGCTGGCGAATTGAGCGAGAACCAGGTGGCCGAGCTTCGCGTCGGTGATGCCGAGATTAGGGCGCTGCATTGGGTTGCCCCGGAGGAAGTTGCCGAGCGTGTCACCGAGCTGTCGGCTCGGCGCATCGAACTGCTGCTTGCCGGCGGCGTGGGCCACACCGAGGACGGCAGGCTCACACTGTAGCTAGAACAGCAGACTGGCCATTCGCCTGCGGGCCTTGAGCACTTCTGGCGCGGTGTTGCCCACGACCAGGAACAACTCCAATAGCCGAACCCGGATGCTGTCGAGGTCTTCGGCTGACGCGCTGGCGCCAAAGTTCAGCAGCCGATCGAAGGCCTGGGCGGGTTGTCCCTGCGCGATCTCGACATCTGCTGCGGCTAGTTGGCTGGCCAGATCTTGTGGCGCCGCAGCCGCCTTGGTTGCCACCTCGGCCGGCGCCAGCTTGGTCACTCGTGCCAACAGCGCCGCCTGCGCCCGGCCAGCTGCCACTTCCAGATCATGCGGCGTTTCGGCTAGCAGTTTGTCGTACTCGGCGACAGCGGTTTGGTAGTCGCCCGCCTCGATGGCTGACTCGGCGGCGGCCAACCGAGGATCGGTGGCTGCTCCTTCGGCGCTAGCTGCGGGAGCCGCGCTCTGCGCGGGCGCGGTGCCGGTTATGCCATTGGCGAGCGCCAGCTGCGCGACCTGATCTAGCACCTGATCGATTTGCTCGGCATCGGCGGTGCCTTGGAACAGTGGCGCGAGCTGCGCGCCGATCAGTGCGACAACCGTCGGCACTGCCTGCACCCCCAAGGACTGCGCTAGCTGCTGGGCACTGGCGATTTCTACGCGGGCGAGCAGCATCTTGCCGGCTCTAGCATTCACTCGTTGCGCCAGCGTCTCGGAGAAAGCCTGGCCGCCAGCGTCGCTGGCGGAGAAAAACTCCAGCAAGACCGGGTAGCGGGTCGATTGTTCGGCTAAGGCCTGAACGTCGGCTTCCGTGGCGCTCACCACATAACTGGAGCCGGTGCCAGCTGGTGCTGCCGCCAAAGATGACAAATCAACGGCTCCGGGACGCGAGAAATCAGAATTGCTCATGTCGACCATTGTGTCATGCCAGGATTGGGGCTATGGCAGCAAAGCGCGCCGGTCTACCGGCTCTTGACAGTGACCTCATCGACGTTGACGCCGTCCTTGCGGCCTACTATGACACCCAGCCCGATCCAGATGATCCGATGCAGCGAATCGTTTTCGGCACCTCCGGCCATCGCGGCTCGAGCTTGGATGGCTCGTTCAACGAGGCGCACATTGCCGCGACTACCCAGTCGATCGTGGAGTACCGGGCAGCCCAAGGAATCACTGGGCCGCTCTTTATCGGCAAAGACACCCATGCGTTGTCTGGGCCAGCCTGGCAGACAGCGCTGGAGGTGCTGCACGCTAACGGTGTCACCGTGCTTTCCGAACGGCCCGATGAATACACCCCGACCCCGGCGGTTTCCCGGGCTATTGTGCGGCACAACCGCGGCAGGACCCTGGATCTGGCAGATGGCATCGTCGTTACCCCGTCGCACAATCCACCGCGCGATGGCGGCTTCAAGTACAACCCGCCCCACGGCGGCCCGGCGGGCAGCGAAGCGACAGCCCAGATCGCCGACCGGGCCAACGAGTTGCTTCGGCAACCGGGTCAGATCCGTCGCAGCAACTACGAGCGCATCAGCGCCGAGTTGACCCGCTACGACTACCGCACCCCGTACTGTGACGAACTAGGACTGGCGGTAGATCTGGCCGTGATCGCCCGCGAAGGCGTTCGTATCGGAGCCGACCCGTTGGGCGGCGCGGCGGTGCAGTACTGGCAGTACCTGGCTGAGAACACGAAGCTGGACTTGACCGTGGTGAACCCCAAAGTCGACCCGACCTGGCGGTTTATGACTCTGGACACCGACGGCAAGATCCGTATGGATTGCTCCTCCCCCAACGCGATGGCCTCGCTGGTGGCTTCCCGACACGACTACGACATATCCACCGGCAACGACGCCGACGCTGACCGGCACGGGATCGTGACGCCCGATGCCGGGCTGATGAACCCCAACGCTTATCTGGCCGTGGCAATCTCGTATCTATTTGCCCACCGGTCAGGCTGGCCAACGACCGCGGGCATCGGCAAGACTCTGGTCTCGTCGTCGCACATCAACGCCGTCGCGGAATCGCTGCAACGCAAGCTGATCGAGGTACCCGTCGGGTTCAAGTGGTTCGTTCCTGGCCTGAGCGATTCCTCGGTCGGTTTCGGCGGCGAGGAATCGGCTGGTGCTTCCTTCTTGACGATGGCCGGGGAGACCTGGACCACCGACAAGGACGGGCTGCTGTTGGCGCTGCTCGCCAGCGAGATCCTGGCCGTCACCGGGCGCAGCCCGAGCCAGCACTATGCGGAACTGGTGAGCCGCTTCGGCACCTCGCACTACGCCCGCATCGATGTCGATGCCACGCGAGAGCAGAAGGCTAAGCTAGCGAAGCTAGACCGGAAATCGGTAACCGCCACCACACTTGCCGGGGAACCGATCCGCGACATTCTCACCCATGCCCCCGGCAACGGGGCCGCCATTGGCGGAATCAAGGTGGTAACTGACACCTCGTGGTTCGCCGCGCGGCCTTCTGGCACGGAGGACAAGTACAAGATCTATGCGGAGTCGCTGGCTAGTGCTGAGCAGTTGGCGGCCGTCCAAGCGCAAGCGCAGCAGGTGGTTGACGACGCCCTGGCGGCAAGCTAGGCGGTTTCGGCTGAAGTAGTTGGCTTGCCTTTGGATGTGGGCATCGCCTTGCGCAGCCCTAGCCGCTGAATTACCACTTGGATCATCTGGCAACGCTTGTCCGGGCTGCCGACAAATCGGATTTCGCGTAGCCCTTGCCCCTGTGCGGCCGACTCGAAGACGAAATGCCCGTAGCCGAGCAGTTGGCCAAGGATTGTTCTGGTTAGCGAAATATCGAGGATTCGGCTCATGGGCATGATTGCCACATGCTGGGTGAATACCCCATGCACTCGAAAGACTCGAATGTTGGTAATCACGAATCGATCCATGTGCTGCTCATGCACCTTGCCCAGCCCGAAAAGTAAAACCACCAAGCCTGCTAGCAGCGGCAGCCAAAAGAGTCCTTTGGCTGGAATCATCAGCACGAACAACGGGATGCTTAGGGCTGTTAACAAATACCAGCCGATACTTGCCGCCCAGTGCTTGGCCACCTCATCGAGAACGACCTCACCCTCCTCGTGGAGCAGGTGCTGATCGATGTCGGGGTTAACTAGCCGCTCGAGCACGTCGATTAGTCAGGAGGCCAGCCTGGTGAAGAAAGTTCCCAGCGCTTCAAACGCGCCAAAGAAAGTTTTCACTGCCTCTGCTGCTGCTTCCGGCCGGGTAAACAAGTAGAACACGACGAAGGCCGCCACGAGCACAACGAGGATCTTTTTGATCCAACCGACCATATCCGCCTCCGATGATTACCTAGAGCTTCAAGACTAGTTTGCCTTGGCAACAGATATTTCCGGGGAAGCCACGCCGAGAAAAACTTCAAGTGTGCCGCTGTCGCCTGGCTGGCGACAATGTGGGAAACTGTAGGCATGATAGACGCTGACCTTTTCATCTGCATCGACCATGTAGGACTGGCTGTCCCCGATCTCGACGAGGCTATCGCCTTCCACACCGAGACCTTTGGCTGGCGCGAACTGCACCGCGAGGTTAACGAGGAGCAGGGTGTGGCGGAAGCAATGATGGGAACCGGTGCCCAGGGCGCGGAAAACGCCAAGATTCAGTTGCTAGCGCCGCTGCGCGAAGACTCGGCGATCGGCAAATTCCTCGCTAAGAATGGACCTGGGATCCAGCAACTCGCCTACCGGGTTGCTGATCTCGATCATGTCAGCGAAGTGCTTCGCTCCCGGGGGATGCGGCTGCTTTACCCTGAAGCCAAACGCGGCACCGCAAACAGCCGGATCAACTTCGTTCATCCCAAGGACGCCCGGGGCGTGTTGCTGGAACTCGTCGAACTGCCTGCTGAGAGCTGATCATGTCACAGGAGCAGACTGACAACGCCGGTCTCGGCCTATTTGAAGATGCTTCTTCGGCAGCTGGTGGGTTTCCCACGGCCATGTTTGGCTACGACCGGCATGCGGTAGACACTTTCGTCCGGGAGCTTGAGGCCAAACTGGTACAGCACCGCGCCGATCTGCGCGAACAATCGCTGCGGCTAGACCACGTTCGCCGTGAGAGCGGCGAAACCGAGTACGGCAAGCTCGGAGCCCAGGCCAAAGCACTGCTGGTCGCAGCTGAACAACAGGGCCTAGATATTATTCGCAAGGCTGAAGGCGAAGCCGAACGCGTCAAGGGCGAAGGTCGCCGCAGTGCGGCCGCGTTGCGGGAAGCCGCCCAGCGAGAGGCCGACGAGGTGCGCCTATCCGGGCTGTCGGCGCTGCGCAAGCTTCGCCAGGAGCAGGCCGAGGCCGGTCGACAAAGCCTCGAAAACGCCAAGCGTGACGCGCACTTGATCACCGCTGATGCGGAGACCAAGGCCACCGTCAGGCTGCAGACTGCTGAGCAACAGGCCGCGTCGATGCTGGAAGCAGCTAAAGCCCAGGCGGCGCAGATCGTACAAGAAGCCGTCCAGCAGGCCGCGGAACGCTCCGAAGAAGTCGAGCGTCAGGCCACTGCTCGTACCGAGCAGCTCGCCGAACTTGCCTCGCAAACTGAGCAGCGAATCGCAGCACAGTTGGAAAGCGCTGAGAACAACCAGCGTGAGGCCGCCAACAACGTCGCGGCGGCCCGAGTGGAAGCTGGCCAAATCCGCAGCGAGGCCGTCGCTGCGGCCGAACAGTTGCGGGTCGGCGCAGCGCGTGAAGCTGAGGAAACGATTGCGGCGATGCGGGCCACGATTAGTGAAGCTGAGACAGCCGTTGAAGAGCGGTTGGCGTGGCGCCGCGAACAGCTGGAACGCGAGATCGCGGCATTAGAAACCAAGCGCTCAGCCATCATGGCGACGATGGCGAACCTCCGTGAGCTGGCCTCTGAAGGTATCGAAGCAGACACCGAGCCAACCCAAGTGTTAGATCCTGGCGGTTCGACGGATGACTGATACCCCCGGCGACCGCGGTGATGGCCAAGTTGGCGAGCCAACCGGCGAGCCCGCAGCAGCAGGAGGCGACAAGCCGGTTTCCAGGCGAGCTCGGTATCAAGGTTTTCTGCGCCGATTCTTTGGCAAAGCAAAGGGCAGTGCGAAGCAGATCTTGACCGCGCCGCCCGAACCGCGCATCGTGCCGGTGCCACCGGTGGTGGTCAACAGCGAGTCCAAGCTGCTGCGCTACTCCCCGTTTTCGCTGGGTTTCTTTGGTGCGCTAGGCGTGCTGGTCGCGCTGGGCCTAGCTCGCGCCGTCGTGCAAGTCCAAAGCGTCCTTGTGCTCGTGCTATTGGCGTTATTCCTGGCGCTTGGCCTGTCCCCGGCGGTCGATTTCCTCACCCGCCGCCGCTTGCCTCGCGGAGTGTCGGTGCTGATCGTCGCAGTGGCCAGCCTTGGCGTAATCAGCTTGGGCGTCACCGCCCTGGTTCCGATCCTCACCGAGCAGACCCAGTTGCTGGCCCAAAACCTGCCGTACTTGCTGGACAACCTGCTGCAAAATCCGCAGCTCGCGCAATGGAACGAGCAGTACAAGATCGTTGACGAGGTGCAGCAGTTCCTGACCTCCGGCAAGCTGCTACAGCAGCTATTCGGTGGCATCTGGAACGCCGGGCTGTTGCTAGCCAACGCGATGTTTTCGTTGATAGTCACCACGGTGCTGACCATCTACTTCCTCGCCTCACTGCCGACGATCAAGCAGGCGATATATCGGTTGGCGCCAGCCAGCCGCCGCGATCGCGCGCGCTACCTTGCCGACGAGATCTTCCGCGGTGTCTCCAACTACATCACCGGCATGTTCATCATCGTGACGGTGGCGTCGGTTTCGGCGTTCGTATTCATGAACATCGTGGGCCTTAGCAGCTACTCGCTGGCCCTGGCCTTTGTGGTCGCGCTGTTCTGCTTCATCCCGCTGGTAGGCTCCTCGCTCGCCATGGCGGCCGTCGCCATAGTCGGCTTCGCGGTTAATCCGCCCATCGGGGTCATCACGATCATCTACTTCCTGATCTATCAGCAATTTGATAGCTACCTGCTGTACCCGACCGTGTTCCGGCACACCGTGAAAGTCCCAGGGGCGCTCGTGGTGCTGTCAGCCATCATTGGCGGCATGTTGTTGGGCGTGATCGGGGCCCTGATCGCCATCCCCACAGCCGCAGCACTGCTGTTGCTGTACCGCGAGGTGCTACTACCCCACCTCGACGCCAGCTAGACTAAGGCGCGTGCGTCTGGTCATAGCTTCCTGCCAAGTCGATTACGCTGGGCGGCTTACCTCTCATCTGCCGATCGCAAAACGACTAATAATGCTCAAGTCCGACGGCTCCGTGTCGGTTCACGCCGATGATCGGGCCTACAAACCGCTGAACTGGATGTCCGCGCCCTGCACGCTGACAGTAAGCGAGCCCGACGATGAGGCCCGCGAGCGTGGCATCACCGAGGTCTGGTCGGTTCGCGCCCCCAACAAAGACACCCTGCAAATCCAACTTGGCGAGGTCTTCCTCGATTCCGAGCATACCTTCGGGGTCGACCCGGGGCTGCAAAAGGACGGCGTCGAAGCCCACCTGCAAGCCCTGTTGGCCGAACACCCTGCCACGCTCGGCGCCGGGTATCAACTGGTGCAGCGGGAGTATCAAACACCGATTGGCCCGGTTGACCTGCTGCTGCGCGACGATACCGGCGGCTACGTTGCAGTCGAGGTGAAGCGACGCGGCGAGATCGACGGCGTTGAGCAACTAACCCGATACTTGGAGCTGCTGAACCGAGATCCGCTGCTGGCACCAGTACATGGCCTGTTCGCGGCCCAGCAAATAAAACCGCAGGCCAAGGTGTTGGCAACCGACCGTGGTATCGGCTGCGTCACGGTGGACTACGACGAACTTCGCGGTCTTGACAACCTAGCTGAGCGGCTGTTTTGATGCCGCGTTCTCGATCTCGCAGCAAACATGCGCGTCCGCACCGCCCGCTGGCAGTGAGCACCGCCGCCACGCGCCGCCAACTCTCCAGAGGCGTCTACATCGTGAAGCAGGTTCCCGCCGCGCAAGCTGCCAAGAGCTACGTCTGCCCCGGCTGTAACACCCGCATCGCCCCTGGTCAAGCACATGTAGTTGCCTGGCCCCAACAGGCGGGGTTGGGCGAGCCAGTCGGAATCACCGCGCGCCGCCACTGGCATCGCCACTGCTGGAGTATTGCGCAATGAAGTTCCACCTGATGCAAGTCGGCCGCGGCAGCCAGCCAGTGGTGTTCCTGCACGGGCTGTTTGGGCAGGGGCGCAACTTTTTGTCAATTGCGAACCAGCTGCAATCAGCTGCCACCTGCTACATGGTGGATCTACCAAATCACGGCCATTCGTCTTGGACGGTCGGCTTCACCCTGATTCAGCAAGCCGATCTGGTGGCTGATTGGTTGCGCGACAACTTCTCACATCCGGTAACCCTGGTTGGGCATTCGTTGGGCGGCAAGATCGCCATGTTGGTGGCGCTGCGCCATCCGCGCCTGGTAGCGAAACTCGTGGTCATCGACATCGCGCCTAGCGAATCGGAAACCGTCGCTGGTTTCGCTTCGCTAATCACCGCGCTGCAGCGGCTCCCCTTGGAAAAATTGGCGACCCGCGGGCAGGCCGACGAGCTACTTGCTGAGATCATCCCAGATAAAGGCACGCGAGCCTTCCTCCTGCAGAATCTACGCCGCCATAGCGGGCACTGGAGCTGGCTGGCCAATCTTGACCTCCTCGCCGATTCTCTGCCCGAGATCGCCTCCTGGCCCGAGGTAAGCGGTAGCTTTACTGAGCCGGTGCTGTGGCTACTTGGCGGCAACTCCAGCTACGTGCAGCCGGAACAAGAAGCCGCCATGCGCGACCGGTTTCCGACAACGATTCGACTTGTAGCCAAAGGAGCCGGGCACTTGGTGCACGTCGATAGACCACAGATAGTCGTCGATGCGATTCGGCAACTACTGGCTTAGCCGACGCTCACCGAAACAATGCTGGCGTCCGCGATTGGCGAGGTTTGGTCTGCCGCATCGATGCCTTCCGCCGCGATCCCTGCAACCACATCAATACCGGCTTTATCCATTGTGCCAAACACGGTGTATTCGGGCGGCAACGGGGTATCAGCCCATACCAGGAAGAACTGGGAACCGCCGGTGGCGGCATTCCCACCGCGGTTAGCCATGGCAACCGTGCCCGCCGGGTAGGTCATGCCCGGATCGGTTTCGTCGGGAATCGTATAGCCAGGGCCACCAGCCCCGGTGGCGCTGGGATCACCACATTGCAAGATAAAGATGCCAGTATCCACCAACCGATGACAGACCGTATCGTCGAAATAGCCCTGCTGCGCCAGCGACAGGAACGAATTTACGGTGCACGGTGCCGCCTCGCGGTTCATTGTCAACGCGACGTCACCAGCCTTGAAGTGGAGTGTTGCCGTGGCCGTGCCCGCTTTGGCAATCCCAGTCTCAGCTGGCGGATCAACCGGTTTTGCCGGGGTACCTGCGGCCGGATACGCGCAATCAACCCCGGCCTGCGCATCAACGCTGGGTGCTGACTGGTTCGCATCCTGGCAGCCGGTCGGGCCTATCAACAATCCAATTGCCACAACGGTCAAGGCAACACGTTTCAACCAGCAAGACCGATCTGCGTGTCGAAGGCTACGGCACAGTGGACGAAGCAAACAGTGCTATCGGACTCGCAGTTGCCCTCGGCGGGATACCGGAACGGGTACAGCAGATGCTGGGTCTGATCAGCAACGAGCTGTTCGATCTTGGCGCCGACCTGTCCACCCCGCTTTGCACCAACCCGCCCTGGCCACCGTTGCGCATCGGCCAGGAAAACATCGACCGGCTTGAGCAATGGTGCGATGAGCTCAGCGCCGACTTGCCGAAGCTGCGATCCTTCCTGTTGCCTGGCGGCACCCCAGCAGGTGCCCAACTGCACGTTGCCCGCACCATCACCCGGCGGGCCGAACGGATCGCTTGGCACTGTCTCGAAACGTTCGGCTCGGACGTTGCTGAAACCACCGGCGAGGGCGGCGTCAACCCGCTGGCGATAACCTACCTAAACCGACTCAGTGACTTGCTGTTCATCATGGCCCGCACCGTCAACGGCACAACCGGCGAAGTGCTGTGGGCCCCAGGCGACCAGCGTTACAGCTCCAAATCGTCGTAGCAGCTTCCCGGGGGCGCCGCTTCGAACCACGACAGCAGCGCCATGGCAGACTCGCGCTTCGCAGCAAAGGTATAGCTTTGCTGCGCTGCTGCCGACTCGATACCCACGATCCACATATCGTGGCCAAGATGCAGCATGCTCGGTTCCGCAGTCGTATCGTGACTGGCGGTCGCCCTCACCCGCGACAGCCGCAAAGTAGGCCACGGTTTCAAGGAGAATGCGCCGAACCACTCGAAGGAACTGCCGCGCAGCCGAGCCACTCCCATGGCCCAATCCCCGGGCCGCTTACCTAATAGGTCACAGTCGAAAGCTCCAGGCTGCCGGGCTAGCCACCAGCGGCGGATAAGCCAAGCTGCCACCATCGCGGCAGCCAGCACCACGAGCAACACCGGTAGCCAAGACCAGTCACCCATACCTGACATACTCCTAACTGCCGCCGAATGGTTCCCGGTAACCCGGCTTACTTTTTCGCGCGCTCGGCGACTCGGATCTGAGCCTCCAAGATCAACAGTCGACGCTTCTGCTCGTCAGAGATATCGCCGGCCTCACGTAGCTGCCGCAGTGGCGCGGCTTCCTTAAACACCGCATCCAAGCTAATTTCGCTGGCTATTGCGCCGGCTGGCGTCAAGATCCAAACGTGGCCCTGTGAGACCGATAAGAACCCGTCCTCGACGGCAACCACTTCAGTCAGGCCATCGGCAGTGACGATCTCAACCACGCTCGGCACGAGCGCCGCGAGCAACGGAGAGTGGCCGGGCAAGATCCCGATGTCGCCCTCGACAGTGCGCGCGATTACGTTCACCGCATCGCCTTCCCAAATGACGCGATCGGCAGTTACCACCTCAAGCTTTAGCGGCTCCCGGGCCACGGTCAGAGCTCCTTCTTGAGCTTGTCCCAGGCAGCCATCACATCGTCCATGTCGCCGACATTGAAGAAGGCCTGCTCCGCAATGTGATCGACTTCGCCGTCACAGATCATCCGGAAGCCCTCGATGGTGTCAGCAAGCGGCACGGTAGAACCCTCAATGCCAGTGAACTTGGTCGCCATATAGGTGTTCTGGCTCAGGAACTGCTGGATGCGGCGAGCCCGGTTTACCAGGATCTTGTCTTCTTCGCTCAACTCGTCGATGCCAAGAATTGCGATGATGTCTTGCAGCTCCTTGTTGCGCTGCAGGATCTGCTTGACCCGCACGGCCGTGTCGTAGTGCTCTTGCCCGACGTATTGCGGGTCAAGGATACGGCTGGAGGAAGTCAGCGGATCAACCGCCGGGTACAGGCCGCGGGAGGCAATGCTGCGGCTCAGCTCAGTGGTCGCGTCTAGGTGCGCGAACGTGGTCGCCGGGGCCGGATCGGTGTAGTCGTCGGCAGGCACGTAGATGGCCTGCATGGAGGTAATCGAATTGCCCCGGGTAGAGGTGATTCGCTCCTGCAGCGCCCCCATCTCGTCGGCAAGGTTCGGCTGATAGCCCACCGCAGAGGGCATCCGGCCGAGCAGCGTAGAGACCTCCGAGCCAGCCTGGGTGAACCGGAAAATGTTGTCAATGAACAACAACACATCCTGGTTCTGCACATCGCGGAAGTATTCGGCCATGGTCAAGGCCGACAGGGCAACCCGCAGGCGTGTGCCCGGCGGCTCGTCCATCTGGCCAAAGACCAGTGCGGTGTCACCAAGCACCCCTGCTTCTTCCATCTCATGGATGAGATCGTTGCCCTCACGGGTACGCTCGCCGACGCCTGCGAACACCGAGGTGCCGCCAAAGTTGTGGGCGATGCGGTAAATCATTTCCTGGATCAGCACCGTCTTACCGACCCCAGCGCCGCCGAACAAGCCAATCTTGCCGCCCTGCACGTACGGGGTCAGCAGGTCCAGCACCTTGATGCCGGTCTCCAGCATCTCGGTCTTGCTTTCCAGCTCGTCAAACTTCGGGGCGGTCCGGTGGATTGGCCAGCGTTCGGTTACCTCGATCTTGCTGGGATCCACATTGAGCACGTCACCAGTCACGTTCCAGACATGGCCCTTGGTGACGTCGCCAACCGGCACGGAAATCGGGGCGCCGGTATCGACTACCTTGACGCCGCGCTGCAGCCCGTCGGTAGGTTTCAGGCAGATGGCGCGCACCATGTTGTGCCCAATGTGGAGCGCAACCTCCATCGTCATGGACCGGGTAGCGCCCTGTTCACCGGAGCCAACGTCCGGCACCTCAACGAGCAGCGCGTTGTAGATATCTGGCATCTGGTCCTGGGGGAACTCGACGTCCACCACGGGCCCAATAACCCGGGTAACCCGACCGATACCAGTGGCCTTGTCGACTGTCGCTGTCATATCTTGCTTCCTACTCGCTAGTGGCTTCGGCGAGCGCGCTGGCGCCACCGACGATTTCGCTAATTTCTTGGGTGATCTCGGCCTGGCGTGCCTGGTTTGCTTCGCGGGTGAGGGTACGGATCAGTTCTCCCGCGTTGTCGGTCGCTGCCTTCATAGCCCGCTGCTGGCTCGCGAGCTGCGAGGCCGAACATTCGAGCAGGTAGAACCACAACCGGTTGCGCACATAGAGCTGCAGCAGCTGATCCAATACTGCCTTGGGGCTCGGCTCGAAATCGTAGGGCTCAATGGCAGGCGACAAATCGGGGGCATCGGCGATATCGCTGCCTTCCTCTACCACTTCGATTGGCAGCACCCGGCGGGCACGTGCTTCCTGCACCAACATCGAGCGCATCCGCGTGTAGACCGCATAGATTTCGCAGCTGCCGCCATCCTCATAAGGCGTGCGGAAGGCACTGAGCAACGCGTCAGCGATGTCCACCGCATCCGCGTAGGTAGGAGCATCGGTGCAGCCGCGCCATTCCTTAGCGATCTTGATGCCACGGAAATTGTGGTGCCGGATGCCCTTGTTACCGACCACAAAACGAACGACTTCCTTGCCCTCTGACTGCAGGCGCTCTACTAACTGGGCTGCCACCTTGATGGCGTTGGTGGAATAAGAGCCGTTCAAGCCACGGTCGGAAGTAAATAGCACGACCACTGCGCGGCGCGGGTTTTCCGCCTCTTGGGTCAGCGGATGCTCGAAGTCGGCGTGCGCCGCTACTGCGGCCACGGCCCGGTTCAGTTCCCTGGTGTATGGCAAGCTCTGCTCGGCGGCCTTCTTCGCCTTCACAATTCGCGAGGCCGCGATCAGTTCCATCGCCTTGGTGATCTTTTGGGTGGCTTGGACAGAGCTCCGCCGCTGTCTTAGCTCACGCAGACTGGCAGCCATAGGCTCAGCCCTTCTTTACGACGATCTGCTCGACCTCGACCTCGTCGCGGTCAAGCGGCTCGTGCTGTTCCGTGCCAACCAACACTTTGCCTTCCGATGTGCGGAACGTGGACTTAAACTTGCTGAGCTCGGCGCGCACGGCTTCCTTCTCGTCATCCTCAAACACCCCACTGGTGCGGATCTGGGACAACACGTCACCGGCGCGACGCAGGTGATCCAGGAAGCCTTCCTCAAACCGCAAGACATCGTTCACCGGAACCTCGTCCAGCAGGCCCTCGCTGCCAATCCAGACGCTGACCACCTGCTCCTCGACCGGATATGGCGCGTACTGGCCCTGCCGCAGCAGCTCGGTCAACCGGGCGCCACGCTCCAGCTGCCTACGAGAGGCGGCATCAAGGTCGGAGGCAAACATGGCGAATGCCTGCATGTCGCGGTATTGGGCCAGCGTGATCTTAAGCGAGCCCGCGACCTTCTTCATCGACTTAACCTGGGCAGCACCACCGACGCGAGACACCGAGACACCGACATCAATCGCCGGGCGCTGGTTCGCGTTGAACAGGTCAGACTGCAAGAAGATCTGGCCGTCGGTGATCGAAATCACGTTCGTGGGAATGAAGGCCGAGACGTCGTTAGCCTTGGTTTCGATGATGGGCAGCCCGGTCATCGAACCGCCGCCCAATTCGTCAGAAAGCTTGGCGCAACGCTCCAGCAGGCGGCTGTGCAGGTAGAACACGTCGCCGGGGTAGGCTTCGCGGCCAGGCGGGCGGCGCAGCAGCAGCGACATGGCGCGGTAGGCCTCTGCCTGCTTGGTGAGGTCGTCAAAGATGATCAGCACATGCATGCCCTGGTACATCCAGTGCTGCCCGATCGCCGAACCAGCGTAGGGAGCGATGTATTTGAAGCCTGCCGCATCAGACGCTGAGGCGTGGACGATCGTCGTGTAGTCCATGGCACCGGCCGCCTGCAGCGCACCGCGTACCTCGGCCACTGTCGAGCCTTTCTGCCCGACCGCGACGTAGATACAGCGAACCTGCTGCTTTGGATCCCCGCTGGCCCAGTTGGATTTCTGGTTGATGATCGTGTCCACCGCGATCGCGGTCTTGCCTGTCTTGCGGTCGCCAATGATCAGCTGCCGCTGGCCCCTGCCAATCGGGATCATGGCGTCGATGGCCTTGATCCCGGTCTGCAGCGGTTCACTGACCTCCTGCCGATCCATGACGCCAGCGGCCTGCAGTTCCAATGCCCGACGGCCATCGGTGTCCTTGATCTCGCCTAGGCCATCAATCGGATTACCCATCGCGTCGACGACGCGTCCCAGGTAGCCGTCGCCGACTGGGACGCTGAGCACCTCGCCGGTGCCGTGCACTCGGGATCCCTCCTCGATGCCTTCCGAATCCCCGAGAACCACGACGCCGATCTCGCGTTCGTCCAGGTTCAGCGCGATGCCCATCGTGCCGTTCTCGAACCGAAGCAATTCATTGGCCATCACCGAGGGCAGTCCTTGGATCCTGGCGATGCCGTCACCTGAGGTAACAACGGTGCCGACTTCGCTCTCGCTGGATGCGCTGGGACGATACGATTCGACGAAATCGTCCAGTGCGCTGCGGATCTCTTCGGAACTAATGCTGAGTTCAGCCATTCCAACGGCCTTTCGGTCTAGGTAGTGTGCAAGTGGCGTCGGGCGTCTTGCAGCCGCCGGGCCACGGTTGATTCAAAGATGTTGTCGCCGATGTGAACGCTCATACCGCCCACCACGGCCGGATCGACATGGATTTGGAGCAAGACTGGCTGGCCAACCTTTGCCGCCAGCGCGTCGCGCAGCCGCTCTTGCCTCGCGGCATCAAGCGGGCGAGCAACAGTGACCTTAGCGATTTGCTGTCCAGCCAGCTCTGCGGCGCTCTCCTGATATTGCTGCAACAGCCGCAGGGTGCCTTGTCGGCCAGCGGCTCGCTCGATCAGTAGCATCGCCTGCGGGCTGACGGCGTTACCGGCCAGGCTACGTGCCAACTCCACCTTCGCCTGCCGAGACGCCCGCGGCTCTCGGAACGCATCAAGCAAGGCGGCCTCGTTGCTGAGAAGTTCCTGGAAGCTGAATAACTCGGCTTGGACTCGGTCTAATTCCCCGGCTGTCTGCGCTGCTGCGAGCGCGGAACGCACCCCGGCAGCTTCGACACCTTGCATCAGCGCTGCCCCGTTGCGCCAATCCTTGCTAACCAACTCAGCTATGGCCACCAGCGTGGCTTTCGATAGCTTCGCCTGCAGCAGCGCGGTAATCAACTGCTGTTTGCGCTCGCCGGCTGCGCCAGGGTCAGCCAACCTGCGGCACAACTGCGGTTCACGCTCCAACAAGTCGGCGAACTCAAACAGCTCTTTCGGTGCTGGGCTAGTAGTGGAATCGAGGACCTGGGCCATCTGCGTCAGCCTGCCATTTCTAGCTCGGCTAGGAACCGATCAACGGCCCGATTTGCGCGTTGATCGTCTGCCAACGATTCACCGACGATCTTGCCAGCCAACGTGGTAGCCAACCCGCCGATGTCGCCCTTTAGCTCAGCCACCAGATGCTCTCGCTCGGCGGCAAGTTGCTGCTGACCACTGGCCAGGATCCTTGCCTTTTCGCGTTCAGCTTCTTCGCGTGCGGTAGCCAGCAACTGTTCGCTCGCGCTCTTGGCCTCCTCGCGAATGGCCGCTGCTTCTTCGCGAGCGGCAGCCATCTTCTGCTGATACTTAGCCAGCATCGCCTCGGCGGCTGCCTCGGCTTCGGCGGCCCGGCGAATACCGCCCTCGATCTGCTCATGCCGCTGCGCGTAGAGCTTCTCGAAAGCCGGTACGACCGTCTTCCACATCACGAAGAAGATGATCAGCATCAATACGATGCCGACGATAATCTCCGAAGGGTGGTGTGGAGTCAGTGGAAACAGCCCAGACTCCAGCACCGTAATTCCCGGTGCCATAGTCGGGATCATCTCAGGACGAAGGCCAGGGCGAAGCCGAACAGCGCCAGCGCCTCAACCACTGCGAAGCCGATGAAGGCGGTGCTCATCATTGCGCCACGAGCCTCCGGCTGACGGGCGGTACCGTTGATAACGGACGCAAAGATCCAGGCCACGCCAACGGCCGGGCCCAGCGTCGCAACGCCGTAGCCAAGTACGCTGAGGTTACCGGTGAGTTCGAGAAGGGACATTAGGTTTTCCTTTCAGGGCTAGTGCGCCTCGGAGATCGACGACGACACGTATTGGGCAGTCAAGACGGTGAAAACAAAAGCTTGCAAAGCACCGATGAACAATTCCAACAAGAGAATGACCAGGCTGAAAATCAGGGATGCCCAACCGGCCAGATTGATCCCGATGTTGTCGGGCAGCTGCACCAGGAAGGCACCGCCGACGACGAGGACCAAAACCATCAAGTGACCGGCAAACAAGTTGGCGAAAAGTCGCAGCGCAAGCGTGATCGGCCGGGTAACGAAGGTGGCGATGAACTCCAGTGGGATGATCAGCGGCCACATGTAAAGCGGGACGCCCTCGGGAACAAGCGACCGGCGAATGAACCCGAGCCCAAACTTGCGGAATCCGGCCCCGACATAGACCAGCCAGGACAGTAGCGCCAGCGCTAACGGATAGCCGATGTTGGAAAACGTCGGATACATGAAATAAAAGAACTCGCCAAACCAGTTATTCACCAGGATGAACGAGAACAGCGCAAGCAGGTAGGGGATGTAGCGGCGATACTCGTGGTGCAGGGTCTCCCGGGCGATGCCGTTGCGGATGAACTCATAGACGTACTCCGCGAAGAACTGGCCGCGGCCAGGCACCACCTGCAGCTTGCGGCTGGCTAGCAGCCAGAACACGATGACTAGGATCGCCCCCAACACCGCCTGGGCGAATGGCTTATTAACCCAGTCCGGTAGCAAGCCAGGTGCAATCGAGCCCCAGACAAAGTCGTGCGAGCCGGGCGGGGTATAGCCTCCCCCGCCGCCGTCTAGTGGCAACAGCACCATCATCACAGTTGGCTCCCGTACCGTTTAGCAATCAAATAAACGCTTAACCCCATGCCTAGCACCAGCCCAATTGGCAGCATGAACCAGGTCCCCAAGAACTGGTCAACGAGCCAACCCAGCCCACCATAGGCAAGCAGCCCTGCCAACAAGTAGCTGAACAACATTGTGCCTTCAGTCGCACCTGGGCTCCGCTTTGGCGATGAATCGTCATTGAGGTGGCTCATGGTGGCTTGAGCCTAGCGGAAAACCCGGCCTAACACACACTCAGCTATCCGATGTGTCGTCGTAGCTGGCAACGCGCTGTCGCGAAGCGATGAAAGCCAGCCCGGCTAGCCAGGCGCAACAGCAAGCGACTACCCCGATTGCCAGCCAAGACTTGTCGATAGCTGCCGCCGCCGAGGGCTGTTGCAGCGCCAGAAATGCCACTGCGCCCAATACCGCAGCACGCAGCAGAAACGAGCCGGTAACCACCGCGATCCCAAGCCGTGGCGGCAACTGCGTTGCCCACAGCTGCGCGAGCTGACCTACCGTGAAAAACAAGATGACGGCCGCTAGCGCGATCGCAACACCAACCATCGCGGTTTTGCCGGCGACGAGCCAAGCAATGCCGATTAGGGCGCCCCCGACGAGATTTGCGGCAAGTAACCCCCCAAGGAGCTGTTGGCGACCGTAGCGGGCTATCACCCGGCTGCTATTCATGCGGCTGGGCTCCCCCGCCGCCCCGGCCGAAACGTGACCAAAACTAGAGCTATCAGCGCCGCCAGCACCAGGAAGGCGGCCAGGATCCGGTCTAGGAACACCAGCACTATCAGTCCCACTGAGAAGACCGCAGCCCAGGCGTACATGAGTAGCACCGCCCCGCGATGTGAGTGGCCGCGCTGCAGCAGGCGGTGATGCAGATGCTGCTTGTCAGCCACAAACCAGTGTTGGCCGCGGTGGGTGCGGCGAATGTAGGCAGCTACCAGATCAAACATTGGTAGGGCTAACGCCGCCAGCGGCAGCAGAATTGGCAACAACGATGGCAAAATGTCGCCCTGCTCGGGGCTGAGCACCGATGCGTCCACCTGACCGGTAAATGAGATAGTGCTCATGGCCATTAGCAGGCCCAACAGCATTGCGCCGGAATCGCCCATGAACATCCGCGCCGGATGGAAGTTGTGCACCAAAAAGCCCAGGCAGATGCCGCAGGTCGCGACGGTGATCAGGCTAGCTGTCGTCGCCAGCGCCAATCCCTGCTCGTAGGCCAGAAAGTAGGAATAGGAGAAGAAGGCGCCAGCACCGATCGCGATTACTCCGGCGGCCAGCCCATCCAGCCCATCGACGAAGTTGACGGCGTTGACGCACACAGCGATAAATAGCAGCGTGATCAGGATGCTGGAGGCGTCGTCCAGGGCCACGATTGAGTCTGGCAATGGGATCCAGTAGATGCGTACCCCCTGCAACACCACGACGCCAGCCGCCAGCGTTTGACCCGCCAGTTTGACCATCGCTGGCAGGTCGAACAGGTCATCGAGCACCCCGACGACGGTTATCATGACACTTGCCAACAGCACAGCCAACGCGTCGTGGGAGACGGTGACGTGGCTGCGCAGGAACGGTAGCTGTGTTGCCAGCAACATCGCTGCGGTCAAGCCACCAAGCATGGCGACACCACCGTAGTAAGGCATCGGCACGCTGTGCACGTCGCGCCGCCGTACCCGCGCCACAGCACCGGTGCGCAGCGCCACTGCCCGCACCGGCCCTGCCAACAGGTAGGTCACCAGTGCCGCAGTGAGGGCAACCAGCAGGTAGACGCGCATACTTAGGTTTCCAAATCGGGACAGAGTTCTAGCAGCTGCGGTGTCGTAACAACACCTTCCCGCAGCAACCGCCCGCTCGCCGAGGAACTGAAATCCACAATGGTGGAGGGGGTGACGCCGGGGGTGGGACCAGCATCGAGATAGACCGCCACGCTCTCGCCCAGTGATTCTTCGGCCTGCTGGCAAGTCGTAGCCGCCGCCTGGCCAGACACGTTCGCTGAACTCACCGCAAGTGGGCCGGTGCGGCGCAACACTTCGCGGGCGTAGTCGCTGTCTGGTACCCGAACCGCCACCGTGCCACCGGTCTCCCCCAGCTGTAGCCGTAGCGTTTTGTGGGCTTTAAGAATGAGCGTAAGCGGACCTGGCCAGAACTCCTCGGCTAGCTTCTCGGCCGAAGTCGGCACCTCAGTCGCCAGCGCGGGCAACATAGCCGGCTCTGCGATCAGCACCGGCGAGGGCATGTCAGTGCCGCGTTTCTTGGCCGCCAACAACGCACTCACTGCCTCGGCGGAGAATGCCCCAGCAGCGATGCCGTAGACAGTGTCGGTGGGCATGACCACACACTGCTGATCGGCTATTGCAGCCGCGGCAGCGGCGTAGGCCTCCTCGGCCTGGGTACGCATATCGAAGCTAACTGGTTGGCTCACGGCTTAATCCTGCCATGAGGTGCTAAGGCAGTGACGAATCTGTCTCGGCCAGTCAGGTCCCGGTGGGTGGCTGCCTCCTCGAAGCCGCTCGCTTGGAAAATTTCGCGAACCGCTGCGCCGTGGTCTTCATGGTGTTCGCAGACCACCAGGCCCCCGGGACGCAGTAGCCGGGCCGAGGTCTGGGCGACGACGCGAACCGCGTCGAGCCCATCCTCGCCGCCGAACAGCGCCTCGGCAGGATCCCCGGCCAGCACCTCGGCTGGCAGTTGCGCTGCTTCGGTCAGGGGTAGGTAGGGCGGATTGGCCATCACCACGTCGGCTTTGCCGCTCAGCTCGGGCAGCGCCTCGGCTATGTCGGCCAACACCAGCTGGATCGGGTGACCGGCAACGTTGTGGCTCAGGTAGGCGAATGCGTCAGCCGATTTTTCTACCGCGATGATCGACACATCGCGGGCTTCGGTGGCGACGGCCAGGCTGAGCGCACCACTGCCCGCGCATAGTTCAACCACCAGCGGCACGGCGTCGCAATTATGCCGAAGAAACCCCAGCACCGGCTCTACCAGCAATTCGGTTTCCGGCCGCGGCACGAACACGCCAGGGCCCACCCGCAGGGTGTTGTACCGAAAGCCCACGCTGCGGGTTAGGTGCTGCACCGGCGTACCGGCGGCCCGCCGCTGCACCAGGGTCTTGAACTGGGCTTCCTGAGCCGGAGCTACCTCGGTTATCAGCGGCAGCCTCGCGGTGGTACAGCCAAGTGCGTGCGCCAACAGCTGCCGAGCGTCGACATCCGGGCTGGCGGCGCCAATTAGCCGCAGCCGTTTCGTCGCTTCAGATAGCAGTTGACGCGTCGCGCTCACGCGGTCACATCACCCAAACGATCAGCCAGGTCTTGCTCGGCCAGGGCGTCCAGCAACGCCGTCAGCTCCCCCGCCAGCACCTGATCTAGGTTGTGCGCTTTAAAGCCGATTCGATGGTCGGCGATGCGGTTCTCGGGGAAGTTATAAGTGCGGATCCGCTCGGAGCGATCCACCGTGCGCACTTGCGACTTGCGGGCGGCCGACGCGGACTCGGCCGCTTCGGCCTCAGCCAGGGCAGTCAACCTGGCCCGCAACATCCGCATGGCTGATTCCCGGTTTTGTAGCTGGGATCGCTCGTTTTGGCAGGCGACCACCACGCCGGTTGGCAGGTGAGTGATGCGCACCGCGGAATCGGTGGTGTTCACGCCTTGTCCCCCAGGCCCGGAGGATCGGTACACGTCGATGCGCAGATCGTTCTCGTCGATTTCGACCTCGTCGGGTTCGACATCCGGCATCACCAGCACGCCTGCCGCCGAGGTATGGATGCGACCCTGCGATTCGGTGACCGGCACGCGCTGCACCCGATGCACGCCGCCTTCAAACTTGAGCCTGCCGTAGGGGCCGACACCGTCAAGGGGATTGCCTTTGACGACGACCGTGATCGACTTGTAGCCGCCAAGATCGGTTGCTTGTTCGTCTAGTACCTCCATGGACCAGCCGATCTGCTCACAGTGGCGCTGGTACATCCGCAGCAGATCACCGGCAAACAGCGCAGACTCTTCGCCGCCCTCGCCGGACTTGATCTCCAGGATCGCCGGCGCATCATCGTTGGGATCGCGTGGCGCGAGCAGCCTAGTTAGCCGATCTGTCACCTCGACCAATTCGGCATCGATGGCAGCCAATTCATCGGCAAATGACGGCTCTTCAGCCACTAACTCCGCGGCGGCTTCCCGATCGGCCGTAAGGTGGGCGTGCCGATCAAGATTTTCCACAATCGGCCGAAGTGCTGCGTAGCGTCGCCCGACCTTCCTGGATTTGCCCGGGTCGGCATGGAGCGCCGGGTCAGCTAGCTGCGTCTCCAGGTCGTGGAACTCCGCCACCAGGCCTGCTGCGGCCTCGAACATGGTAGAAGAAGCGCCCTAGCTCTTCTTGGCGTAACGGCGCTGGAACCTCGCGACCCGACCACCGGTGTCGAGAATCTTTTGCTTGCCGGTGTAGAACGGGTGACATTCCGCGCACACATCAGCGTGCATAACGCCCTTGGCCACCGTGCTTCGGGTGGTGAAATGGTTACCGCAGGTGCACTGCACCTCGGTCTCAACATAGTTAGGGTGTATTCCCTGTTTCATCGGATGCTCCTTGTTCTACCGGTGTGCCGGGTCGCTAACAGCGTGAACCGGCACCGCCGCACCATTATTCCATTAGGTTGCTAAACCGCCAACTTGGCGCTCAGCCCTCAGCCGCAGGCGTGGTCTTAAGCACGCTAAGCAGGAAGTCACGGTTGTTCTCAGTCTTACGCATCCGGGCCAGGAGCGTCTCCAGCGCCTGCTGATCCTCCAGCCCAGACAGGGCGCGGCGAAGCTTCCAGATGATGTTGAGTTCGTCGCGGCCTAGCAGTAGCTCTTCGCGGCGGGTACCGGAAGCGTCCACGTCGATGGCCGGGAACACGCGCTTGTCGGCGAACTCGCGACGCAGCCGCAGTTCCATGTTGCCGGTGCCCTTGAACTCTTCGAAAATTACCTCGTCCATCTTCGAGCCAGTCTCGATCAGTGCCGTAGCCAAAATGGTCAACGAGCCACCGTCTTCGATGTTGCGAGCGGCACCGAAGAACTTCTTCGGCGGATACAGCGCGGCCGAATCGACGCCGCCGGAGAGGATCCGGCCAGACGCCGGAGCCGCCAGGTTGTAGGCACGCCCCAATCGGGTGATGCCGTCCAACAGGATCACCACATCGTGGCCCAGCTCAACCAGCCGCTTTGCCCGCTCAATGGCAAGCTCGGAAATCGCGGTGTGGTCGTCGGCGGGACGGTCGAAGGTAGAGGCGATGACCTCGCCGGAGACGGTGCGCTGGAAGTCGGTAACCTCCTCGGGTCGCTCGTCAACCAGCACCACCATCAGGTGTACTTCCGGGTTGTTTGCGGCGATCGCGTTAGCGATGGCCTGCATGATCATCGTCTTGCCAGCCTTCGGCGGCGACACGATCAGCCCGCGTTGCCCCTTGCCGATCGGCGAAATTAGATCGATGACGCGGCCGGTCATCTGGGTACTGGTGGTTTCCAGTTGCAACCTAGCTTGCGGGTAAAGCGGCGTTAGCTTGGCGAACTCGGGGCGGTTCTTTGCCTTCTCGGGATCGTCGCCGTTGACCGAGTCGAGCCGAACGAGCGGGCTGAACTTTTCTCGCCGCTCGCCCTCGCGCGGGGTACGGATCGCGCCGGTGACGACGTCGCCGCGGCGCAGCCCATGCTTTCGCACCGTGGCCATGGACAGGTAGGCGTCGTTGGGGCCGGCCAGATAGCCGGTGGTACGCACGAACGCGAAGTTGTCCAGAATGTCGACGATGCCGGACACGTTGACCAGCACGTCGTCTTCATTGATCTGTGGTTCGTTTTCAAACCGGTCCACGTTGCTGCGGTTGCGCCGGTTGTTGCGATCCCGGTTTCGGCGTCGCCTGCTGCGCCGCCCGCTGTTGTGGTTGTCTTCGTCGTAGCCCTGCGGCGTGGCTGCTTCGCTACCGGAGTTTCGCTGCGCGCCCGTGGCCTGGCCAATGGCAGCGGAAAGCCGTTCGCTTACCTCTTCGTTGACCTGCTCCTGGGACTCTCGATCCCGGCTACGCCCGCGGCGCCGACCGCGATTGGGCTTGTGCTGCCCGTCACGCGATGAACTTTCCTCAGCGGCACGGTTGGTAGTGTCGCTGGCCGCAGTCTGCTGCTTGGGCTGGTGGTCTTGCGGCTGCTTTCGTTGCGGCGCAGCACCTGCGGACTTGGCCCCGGCGATGGCGGTGATCAGTTCACCTTTGCGCAGGCCAGATACCCCGCGCAGGCCAAGACTGGTGGCCATTGCCTTTAGCTCAACCATCGTCTTGCCGGTGAGAGCGTCAGTAGCTGATTCGTTCAACAGCTATTCCTTCCCTAGAGGGAGTCGGGCGATGAAATAAACCCGAGGCGAAAACACAAAAGATCCCTTGCTTAGTTTGCACTCATTTCGCTGCGCGATAACTGCGCGCGCTCGGATCGGTGATTAGTTTACCAGCCGGGGCGGTAGGGGCGAAAATCAGCGAGCCTGGGCAACTTTCACCGCGTCGCCCAGGTGCAGTTCATGCGCGACGAATCCCGGGAACTGCTGTTTCGGGCAGGGCCCTAGCGCGAGCACCGACGGGCCAGCGCCGGACAACGCCGCTGCGACGCCGAGGGCTTGCAACTGGTCGATGAGACGCATCGATTCGGGCATCAGCTCCCGCCTAAACGGCTGATGCAGCAAGTCGCGAGTAGCTATCGGCAGCAGGTCTGGCCGCATGGTGAGCGCAGCCACCAACAGGGCTGATCGATTGGCTTGGCGTACCGCGTCGCCATGCGGCACTTGGGTTGGTAACACCGCGCGCGCCTGGTGGGTGCTGGCAAAGTGTTGCGGCACAAAGAGTGTGAAACTGATGCCCGGGGCCAGCGGCAACTGCAACAGCTCGGCTGGGCCGGAGGCTGGCTGCCACGAAAGCACCGCGCCGCCAACGACCGCAGCGCCGACATTGTCGGGATGGCCTTCGATCTCGGCGGCCAGCTGAAACAGCGGCGCTAACTCTAATTCGGGCCCGCGGCTAACCGCCCAGCCCAGGGCCAACCCGGCGACGATGGCACCAGCCGAAGAACCGAGCCCACGCTGCTGCGGGATCTGGTTCCGGCAGGTCAGCTCGAAGCCGCCCAACTGTCCGCCGAACTCGGCAACTCCGCGACGTAACGCCTGCACGAGCAGGTTAGATTCATCGCTGGGCAGTGTTGCCGCGCCCTCGCCTAGCAAGTTGATCTTGGCTTGGTCGCCACCGGGCAGCAGAGTCGCTTCGTCGTACCAGTCCAGCGCGACGCCGATTGCATCGAAGCCGGTGCCCAGGTTCGCCGAGGAGGCCGCTACCCGGACCGAGTAGGTGTTCACGAGTAGCCCTCTACTCGGATCATCCGAATGTCGTCACCTACATACTGCACGCGAGCTAGATCAGCGATAACGTCCGCTACGCCCGCTTCGATGGCGTCGTGGGTCATGACGCCGAGTCGGGCGTTAAACCGAGTTGCCGAGTTGTCAAGGTTGGTCTGATTGACCGTCTGCAGGCTGACGCCGTTTCGGCCGAAGATGTCGGCTACCTTTGCCAGCACTCCGACGCGGTCCTCGACATCGAATCGCAGGTAGAACCTAGCGGCAGACTGGCCGATCGGCGCCATCGGCAGGGATTGGATGCCGACGCTGAGATGCGATTGTGCTCCTCGATGGATATTGCGGGCCGCTGTCACCACATCGCCCATGATGGCGCTAGCGGTCGGGGCGCCACCGGCTCCCTGGCCGAGAAACATCAGCTGGCCAGCTTCCTTCGATTCCACGAAAATCGCATTGAAAGCTCCGGGCACCCCAGCAAGCGGGTGCCCGGTAGGGATCATCGCCGGATGCACTTTCGCGATCACCTTGGGCGTGGGATCGTCGCTGAGTTTCGCTACCGCCAGCAGCTTGATGACGCAGCCCAGCTCTTTGGCTGCCGCGATATCGGTAGCCGTGATGGCGGTGATTCCTTCCCGCATCACTTGATCTAGCGACACGCTGGTGTGGAAGGCCAGCCCGGCTAAGATCGCGGCTTTCGCAGCGGCGTCAAACCCTTCGATATCCGCGGTCGGATCTGCCTCAGCAAAACCGAGTTGCTGTGCCTGGGCGAGGGCCGCATCGAACTCAAGCCCGTCGGTGGCCATCTTGTCCAGGATGAAGTTCGTCGTACCGTTCACAATGCCCATCACGGCGGTGATTTCGTCGCCTACCAGTGACTCTCGTAACGGCCGCAGGATGGGAATTGCCCCCGCGACGGCCGCCTCATAGAGCAAGTCGGCCGAGTTCTCGTAGGCAACCTGCGATAGCTGCCCAAGGTGGTCGGCAAGCAGGGCCTTGTTGGCGGTCACGACCGAAGCGCCGTTCGACAGCGCGGCGAGGATCAACGAACGTGCTGGCTCGATGCCGCCGATGACCTCGATTACCAGATCGAGATCGTTGTCGTTGACCAAACCAGTCAGATCGGTAGTCAGCAATTCTTGCGGCAACCGGGGCCGAGGCACGTCCAGGCGGCGAACCCCGATGCCAATCAACTCAAGCCGTCGACCGATGCGTTCGGCCAGCGAATCCCCTTGCTCCAGGATGATCCGGGCCACATGGGAGCCGACTACCCCAGCCCCAAGCAGTGCCACTCGTAGCGGTGCGTTTTCGGTCATTATTCGCCCACATCCAATCGCATCAAGTCGGCCAGCGTCTCGCGCCGCAGCAACGTGGCAACCCGGCCCTCGAAGACAGCAAGCACCGGTGGCCGAGGTATTTGATTGTAATTGGAGGCCATTGACCTGGCATAGGCCCCGGCGCCTGGCACTGCCAACAAATCACCGGCCTGCACGTCGGCTGGCAAGAACACATCGCGGATGAGAATGTCGCCGCCCTCGCAGTGCTTGCCAACCACCCGACACAAAATCGGGGCTGCATCACTGAGCCGATTAGCCAGTGCGCAGGAATAGTCGGCCGCGTACAGCGCAGGCCGAATGTTGTCGCTCATGCCGCCGTCGACCGAGACGTAAACCCGCGACTTGCCGCCGTCGAGATCTACGGTCTTAACCGTGCCTACCTCATAGAGCGCTACTCCAGCCGGGCCACTAATGGCGCGGCCAGGCTCGATTGACAGGTTGGGGCGCTCCAAGCCCAGCGCGCGGCACTCGTGGGCGACCATCTCTTCAAACGCGGCCGCCAATTCCGCTGGCTGCTTGGGGCTGTCCGAGGCGACATAAGCGATGCCAAAGCCACCGCCAAGATCTATCTCCCCCAGCTGCGCCCCGGTCGCGCTGGCGAACTGATGCGCCAGCTTCAGCGTGCGCCTGATAGCTACCTCGAAGCCGTGGGTCTGGAAGATCTGGGAACCGATATGACTGTGGATGCCGCGTAGCTCGATGCTGGGCGAGGTGTGGCAGCGCACCAAGCCAGCCAGCGCGTGCCCACCCATAATCGACAGCCCAAACTTCTGGTCCTCGTGTGCAGTTGCGATGTACTCGTGGGTGTGCGCCTCCACCCCAGTGGTTACCCGAACCAGCACCGCCACTTTGGTCGCTAGCTCGACGCAAATTTCCTCAATACGGCTGATCTCGGCCATCGAATCAACGATGATGTGCCCCACACCCTGCTCGATAGCGAACCGCAGCTCGGCGTCGGACTTGTTGTTACCGTGGAAGCCCAGTCGCTCGGCTGGCATCCCCCCGGCCAACGCGATCCGCATCTCCCCCATGGTCGTAACGTCAAGGCCAAGATCTTCCTCGAACGCCCACCGGGCCACGGTCTTGGTCAATAACGATTTGCCGGCGTAATAGACGCCCCAATTCGCAAACGCCTGCCGAAACGCTCGGGCGCGCGCCCGAAAGTCGGCCTCGTCCAGCACATAGGCCGGGGTGCCGTGTTCTTGGGCGAGCGTAAGCAGGTCGACGCCGCCGATCACGATGCGCCCCTGGGCGTCGCGTTCGGTGCCGATCGGCCACAGTTTCGCCTCAAGCTGGTTTAGGTCGCTGGGCGGCAACAGTGGTGCCGCTGTGGCGTGGCCGACTTCGGCATGGATAGCACCGGCTATGTGGGTGTTTGTCATAGTTGCCCCAGCCTGCCAGATGATTTGCCGCCAGGGCAGCTACCGGCACCAGATGAGACGCCGCTGATATGGCCTCGCCGAGGCTCATACGTGCCAGAACGCGACACATTTGCTAGCCTTACTCAGTCATCTTTGCTGTTGACGCATTGCCCCCGTAGCTCAGGGGATAGAGCACCGCCCTCCGGAGGCGGGAGCCGAGGTTCGAATCCTCGCGGGGGCGCCAGCCGCTACCACTATGCAACTTGGAAGGCTGTCAGATGCCGAGACGCAGAACACACTGGGTTCTAGCGATCGTCTCAGTATTTGTTGCCACGTTGTTGCTCAACCTGTTAGAGCTTGCCCATCCGGGTGCCAGCTTTGTCGCCAACGACGTGAGCTACTACGGCTACCACTTGAACGAACTGGACAAGGGCTCAGCAACGGCCATGCAGGAGTATCCGGTGCCCGCGCTGTGGTTCATCCAGTTGCTGTATCGCCTCGGTGGCGGTTGGCAGACCTGGCGGCCGCTGTTCGCCATCGTGATGCTGGCGATAGTCATTGCGGTCGCAGTCGCGTTGTTCCGGGCTGGCCGAGCACAAGCTAGTTTCTTCTGGGTCAGCTTCACCGGCGCGATGGGCGCAATCATCTGGTTTCGGTTCGATCTCGTGCCAGCCGCGTTAGTCGCCTTCGGCGCCATGTACGCGTTCACGCGGCCTCGCCTGGCGGGTGCCTTGGTGGCAGCTGGCGCGGCGGTCAAGCTATGGCCAGCAGTGCTGCTGTTTCCGCTCGCCGCTCCTAGTCCTCACCGCCGCGGCCCAGGCCAACAACGCTTGGTCGGCTTCGTGGTCGGCGGCCTAGCGCTGGCATTGATCTCACTGCTGGTTGCCGGCTGGGATCGCAACGTCTCACCGCTAACCTGGCAAAGCGAGCGGGGGCTACAGATCGAATCGGTGGCGGCCTCGCCGTTCTTGTTCTTGCGCAGCTTTACCTCACTGCAGCTCTGGCCGTCCGGGATGAGCGAATTCAATTCGATCGAACTCACTGGCCCAGGAACCGGCGTAGCGGTGATGCTCACCAAGGTTTTTTTCGTAGCCACGGTAGTGCTAGCCGCAACGTTGGCGTTTCGACTGAGCCGGTTCGGTACCGCGCCAGCCGATGTGCCGCCAGCGGCAATGCAGTTGGCGCTGCTTAGCATCGTGTTGGCGATCATCGTTGCCAATAAGACGCTCTCGCCGCAATACATCGTCTGGCTCGCCGGGCCAGCCGCTGCGCTCACCCTCGTCGAGGATCCGCCAGCATGGCTGATCCGGCCTCGCCGAGTGATTCTAGTGTGGTTGGTGGGCATCGCGGCCCTTACTCGCTACACCTACCCCTGGGCCACGCTTGGCATCATCGCCACGCCGAACGGCAACGGCTTCGAGACCTCGTTTCTACTGCTTCGCAACCTTTGCCTGGTGCTGTTGTTGGGCTACACCAGCTGGCTGACTTGGCGCGCGGCAAGAGTGCCATCCTTGTCGCAATGATTTAGACTGAACGCACTCGGCGCAACCGGGCGCAACGAAGCTACAAGGAGACGTGGCGAGACCACACGGAATATGTCTGCAGCTGACCATAATGAAGGTTTTGGAGCCAATTCCTGGCTCATTGACGAGATGCGTGACGCCTATCTAGCCGATCCCAGTTCGGTTACCGAAGCTTGGCAACAATTCTTTGCCGCAGAAGCTGGCGACTTGCCCAAACCGACGGAACCCGCACC